>NZ_LFJT01000035.1:0-64570 GCF_001682645.1 Delftia sp. JD2 | reverse complement strand
GCGCTGGCCCGACGGCACGGGGTACTGCACCACGTTCACGGCAAACGGAATCACCGGGCAGGGCCAGGCGCCCGTTCGAGCGTCCTGCTGGCCGCACATCAGCGACAGCGGCACGGTCAGGCCGTGGTCCATGTCCATCTTGTTGACGATGGTCAGGTCGAAGTCCTGCTGGATCACCGACTGCGCGATATGGCTGGCAAGCTCGGGATGGCCGATGACCTTGGGTACGGGGCGCGGGCCCCAGCCTTCGTCGGCCGGCTGGTATTCAGCGGCCGTGCCGATGGCAAACGTCGGGATGAAGTCCAGGCTGAACGCGGTCGCGTGGTCGTTGTAGACCAGGAAGATCACGTCGGGCCTGTTGTCCTTGAGCCATTGGCGCGAGTGCTCGAAGCCCTTGAACAGCGGCTGCCAATAGGGGTCGCCCGCCTTGCCCAGGTCCATGGCCGCGCCGATGGCGGGCACATGCGAGGTGTAGACGGATGCGGTGATGCGTGCCATCAGATGCCTTTTTCCTGTCGTTCCTGCTCATGCAGGTAGCGGTTTCCTTCGATGCTGCGTCCGCCGCCCAGCATCATCTGGCGGTAGTCCTCCTCGTTCATGCCGCTCATGGTGGAGACCATGTTCTGCACGCTGACGCCGTCGGTGGCGCCGATCTTCACGAGGAAGTAGATGTTTCCGCCCAGCGCAATGCAGCGGTTCAGGTCGCGGTCCAGCACGGCCTGTCTTTGCTCGGCCGTCATGGCCCATTCGCCCAGGTAGGCGCGCTCGTCAGCCCGAAAGCGCTCGCGGTTCTCGGCCTTCATCAGCGACATGCAGAACTGGTTGAGCCAGTAGCCCTGGCGGGATTGCTCGGCGTCGAAGACCGTGGTTCCCGGTACGTCGAGATAGGGTTTGTCCAATGCCATGGAAGTGTTTCTCCTGCGCTTGAGCGCTTGGGCGCTCGGGCGCGTGCTTACGGATAGGGGTTCAAGGATCAAGCACCAGGCGCTCGCAGCGCGCCATCCCCCGGCGCCAGGGTGCGGCCGGCGCCCGTGGCCCACACGGCCAGCGCAGCGGCAATCAGCGGCAAGGCAAAGACGTAGTACAGCGAGGCAGGCTGCCAGCCACCGTCCAGCAGCAGGCCGGCCATGGTGGGCGCCACGATGGCGCCTATGCGCCCAATGCCTATGGCCCAGCCCATACCGGTGGCGCGCACCTGGGCCGGATAGGTGGCCGGCACCAGCCCGTACAGCCCGGCCATGGAGGCGAACAGGAACACGCCCACGCCCACCGCTGCGGCGAACGCCCAGCCCAGGCTGGCCGAGGCCAGGCCGAACAGCGCGGTGAACAAGGCATTCAGCAGCAGGCTGCCCATGGCCAGATGCCGCAGCTTGGCCTTGACCGCCAGCAGGCCGAACAGGCTGCCGCCGGCAATGCCGCCCAGGTTGAGGAGCACGCCGCCCGTCACGCCCTGCTGTGCCGACAGGCCGGCCTGCACCAGCAGCTTGGGCGTCCAGCTCAGGGAAAAGTAGACGCTGAACATCAGCAGGAAGAAGCCGGCCCAGAGCATGAGCGTGGGGCGCGCCAGGCCGTTCCTGAACAAGGCGGCCACGGTATTGCCCTGCTGGACGTCACCGCCGGCTTGCGCGGGCAACTGCAGCATGGCGGGGTGCCCCATGAGTGCCATCAGGCGGTTGAGCTTTTCCAGCGCACGCGCCGGGCGACGGCCCACCAGGAAATCCACCGACTCCGGCAGGCGCCACAGCACGATGGGCACCATCAGCGCGGTGGCCAGGCCGCCGAACACAAAGACCGAGCGCCAACCATGGTGTGTCAGCAGCCAGGCGGCCATGAGTCCGCCCAGCGTGGCGCCAATCGGATAGCCCGTGGCCTGCAGCGCAATCGCCGTGCTGCGCCATTTGTTCGATGAATACTCAGAGGTGATCACCCCCACGCTGGCCAGCATGCCGCCAATGCCCACGCCCGTCATGGCGCGCAGGGCTGCCAGCTCGACATGGCTGCGCGCTGCCGCAGACAGCAGCATGCCCACGGACACCAGCACCAGGCACAGCACGATGATGGGTTGCCGGCCACGGCGGTCGGCCACGGGCGCCAGGAACAGCGAGCCCAGGGCCATGCCGATCAGACCGGCGCTGAACAGCACGCCCAGCTGCGCCCCGTTGAGCTTCCATTCGGCAGCGACGGCCGAGGCGGTGAAGGCCATCACCAGCACATCGAAGCCGTCCAGCATGATGAGCAGGGTGCAGATGGCCACAGCCAGCCACTGGAACGGCGCCATGGCGCCCTCGTCCATCGTCTTGCGGATATCTTTCATACAAGTCCTTGTCGGAGCAGGTTGTCTCTTTGCCCTGCCAGGCGCTTTGCGCCCAGGCCAGGTTCTTTTGTGGGGAAAACTGGGGGACAGGCTGCGTTCGGAGCGCACAGCGCCGACATTCCCCAGTGCAAAAAGTATCTCCACGCCAGCCTTTCCAGGCCAATGCCGACGGACGCGCAAGCTATGCGTTCTATTGATGGCCGCGTGCAAAAAGGCCGGCCACCCAGAGGTGACCGGCCTTCGTTCATCAAGAATCCTGGGCCTGAGCGGGCTGCCTCAGGTGCAGTCCCCTGTCATGCCAGCCTCCCCAGTCCTGCCAGCAGCTTGTCCAGTGTGATCGGGTAGTCGCGCACCCGCACGCCGGTGGCGTTGTGGATGGCGTTGGCAATGGCTGCGCTCACGCCGCAGATACCCAGCTCGCCCACGCCCTTGGCTTTCATGGGCGAGGCCATGGGATCGACCTCGTCCAGAAAGATCACTTCCTGGTGCGGGATGTCGGCATGCACGGGCACCTCGTAGCCTGCCAGGTCATGGTTGACGAAATAGCCCAGTCGCGTGTCCACGGCCAGCTCTTCCATCAGGGCCGCTCCCACGCCCATGGTCATGGCGCCGATGACCTGGCTGCGGGCCGTCTTGGGATTGAGGATGCGGCCGGCCGCGCAAACGGCCAGCATGCGGCGCACGCGGACCTCGGCGGTGAATGCGTCCACGGCGACCTCCACGAAGTGCGCGCCAAAGGTGGACTGCTGCATCTTCTTGTCCAGTACGCCGAATTCGATGGCATCCTCGGCCGTCAGGTCGGCGTCGCCGGCAGCACTGGCCAGGGCCCGGCGCTTGCCGCCCGCCTGCACATGCCCATCCGAGAATTCGGCCGTCGCCGGGTCCATGCCCAGCTTGCGCGCCACGGCCTCGCGCAGCTTCACGCAGGCGGCATAGACGCCGGAGGTGGCACTGGCCGCGCCCCATTGCCCGCCCGAGCCGGCCGAGACGGGAAAGCCGGAATCGCCCAGCCGCACGCGCACCTGCTGCAGCGGCAGGCCCAGCATCTCGGCCGCCGTCTGGGCAATGATGGTGTAGCTGCCCGTGCCGATGTCGGTCATGTCGGTTTCCACGGTGAGCATGCCCTGCCTGTCCAGGCGCACGCGGGCGGCGGACTTCATGACAGGCGCGCCTCGGTAGGCGCCGGCCATGCCCAGGCCGATCAGCCAGCGCCCTTCGCGTCGTTGGGCCGGCTGGGGATTGCGCTGGCTCCATCCGAAGCGCTCGGCGCCCGTGCGCAGGCACTGCACGAATTCACGGCGGGAAAACGGCTTGTGCTCCTGGCCAGGGGTGCCCTCCTTCGCCTGGGGTTGCGGCTTCTTGCCGCTGTCCGGCACCACCTGGGTGTCGTTGCGGATGCGCAGCTCCACGGGATCGATGCCGAGCTTTTCTGCCAGCTCGTCCATGGCAACCTCCAGTGCCATGTGCCCCGTGGCTTCGCCGGGGGCGCGCATGGCATTGGCCTCGGGCAGGTCCAGCACGGCCAGGCGCGTGGCGGTCATGCGATGGGTGCCGGCATACATGCGGCGGGTCTGGTCCACGGCACCGTCCGCCGATCCTCCGGGCTGGTCGCCCGACCAGCTTTCATGGCCGATGGCGGTGATCCTGCCGTCCTGCCCTGCGGCGATGCGCACACGCTGGATGGTGGCCGGGCGGTGCGTGGTGTTGTTGGCCATCAGCGGGCGCTGCAGTGCGACCTTGACGGGCCGGCCTGCCGCGCGGGCGCCCAATGCGGCCAGCAGGGCATCGGCCCGTAGGAACAGCTTGCCGCCAAAACCGCCGCCGATGAATGGCGAGACCAGGCGCACTTTGTCCTTGGGAATGCCCAGCGTCTTTGCCAGCTCGCCCTGCCCCCAGGCAATCATCTGGTTCGAGGTCCATACCGTGAGCTGGTCGCCCTTCCATGCGGCCAGCGTGGCATGCGGCTCCATCATGGCGTGCGACTGGTCTGGCGTGGTGTATGTGGCGTCCACCTTCACGGCGGCCGAAGCGAAGGCGCCCTCGAAATCGCCAATGGCCGTATCCGGCGCATCGCCATTGATGCTGTCGGGCGGCACGGCGGAGTCCTTGGCCTTGGCCAGGTCATAGGCGCCAGCCACGGGCTCGTAGTCCACACGGACCAATTGCGCGGCAGCGCGCGCCTGCTCGAAGGTCTCCGCCACCACCAGGGCCACGGCCTGGTGGTAGTGGGCCACCTGGGGGCCTGCCAGCAGCGGCGCGGTATTCATCTTGCCCTGGCCCAGCTTGCCAGCGGTCTGTGCGGTGACGATGGCGAGCACGCCGGGCGCGCGGCTTGCCTGCGCCAGCCCGATGCTGCGGATGCGGCCCTTGGCGATGGCCGAGCCCACCACATAGCCATAGGCCGGGTGCTGGACCACGTCATGCCGTTCATAGGCATACGGCGCCGTGCCGGTGGTCTTGAGCAGGCCGTCGATGCGGTTCATCGGCTGGCCGATGATTTTGAGCTGGTCAATGGGGTTGACCGTTGCGGGGGTGTCGAATTTCATAGCGTCAGTTCCTGGCCTGGTCCAGCACCGCGGCGAGCGTGCGCTCCGCCAGCGTGAGTTTGAAGGCGTTGTCGTGCGTGGGCCGGGCGCCTGCCAGCAGGCGGTCGGTGACGGCTTTGGCTCCCTGTGGCATCTGTGCTTCGGCCGCCTCCAGACGCCAGGGCTTGTGCGCCACGCCGCCCAGGGCCACGTGCCCGCTGCCGTCGCGCTGCACGATGGCGGCCACCGACACCAGCGCAAACGCATAGGAAGCGCGGTCACGCACCTTGTGATAGATGTGCGTGCCGCCCGGCGGGGGCGGCAGGGTGACGGAGGTGATCAGTTCGCCGGCCTGCAAGGCCGTCTCTACGTGCGGCGTGCTGCCGGGCAGCCGGTGGAAGTCGGCAATGGGGATGACGCGGGCCTTGCCGTCGGCCTGGACGGTCTCCACCGTGGCATCCAGTGCGCGCAGCGCCACGGCCATGTCGCTTGGGTGGGTGGCAATGCAGGCCTCGCTGCCGCCGATCACCGCATGCTGGCGGCTCACGCCGGCAATGGCCGAACAGCCGCTGCCCGGCACGCGCTTGTTGCACGGCATATTGGTGTCGTAGAAGTACGGGCAGCGGGTGCGCTGCAGCAGATTGCCGCCTGTGGTCGCCATGTTGCGCAACTGGCCCGAGGCGCCGGCCACCAGGGCGCGGGTCAGCACGCCGTAGTCGCGGCGCACGCGCGCATGGGCGGCCAGGTCGCTGTTGCGCACCAATGCGCCAATCCGCAGCCCGCCTTGCGCCGTGGGCTCCACGGTGTCCATGCCGGTGCCGTTCACATCGACCAGATGCACGGGGGTTTCTATCTGCAGCTTCATCAGGTCCAGCAGATTCGTGCCCCCGGCGATGAAGCGGGCGCCCGGCCGGGCCGCCACGGCGGCTGCAGCCTGCGTGGGGGATTGGGCGCGTTCGTAGGTGAAGGCAATCATGTCCGCCCCTCCCCCGCCACTTCGGTGATGGCATCGACGATGTTGGAATATGCCCCGCAGCGGCACAGGTTGCCGCTCATGCGTTCACGCAGTTCATGGGCCGACACCAGGGGCTGGGCCACGATGTCTTCGCTGGCATGGCTGGGCATGCCGCGTTTGATTTCATCGAGCATGCCTACGGCAGAGCAGATCTGCCCCGGCGTGCAGTAGCCGCACTGGAAACCGTCGTGCCGCACGAAGGCGGCCTGCATGGCGTGCGGGGATTGCGGCGTGCCAAGACCTTCGATGGTGGTCACGGCGGCTCCCTGGTTCATCACGGCCAGGCTCAGGCAGGACACCACCCGCCGGCCATTCACCAGCACCGTGCAGGCCCCGCACTGGCCATGGTCGCAGCCTTTCTTGGTGCCGGTCAGGTGCAGATGCTCGCGCAGGGCGTCGAGCAGCGTGGTGCGGGTGTCCAGGTCCAGGCGGTGTTCCTTGCCGTTGACCTGCAGGGTGACGGGCAGTTGAACCCCTTCGGGGATGGAGGGAGGCTGCACTTGCGCGCCGGCCGATCGAGGCACGGCCGTTGCCGCAGCCGTGGAGGCACCTGCGATCAGCAGGTCCCTGCGGGAGACGGAAAGCTGGGGGTTGTGTTCCATGGGGCGTCCATCGTGTTGGCTTGTTCGTGGGGCGTGCACACTGCTGCGAACACGCCACTCCAAGCATCGGTTCGGGACGCGCCCCGGGTTGTAGGTGATGGTCCAACGTCCGGGACATCGGGTTGTCCGATGACGGATCAGCGCATGCAGACGTGCGAGGGCCCCCCGCCCATGCAAAGGCAGCGCCAGCAAGGCGCCCCAGCCTTTGCCGATGTGCCCTGCCCCGGCTTGGCCCCGGCTTTGCCCCAGCGATGGGCCTAGGCCGCAGGCGGCACGTCGCCGCGCTGCATGCGCTCGAAGGCCTTGTCGATTTCCTCGGAGCGTATGGCGCCAGCAGCCGGCACGGGGCGGCCCGCGCGCTGGGCGTCGATCTGCTCCTGCATGCGCGTGGCCACCTGCATCAGCACGCGGTGCAGGCCCAGCTGCTGGCGGCGGGCCTGGTCCAGGTGCGTGACCACGGGCTCCAGGGACTGGGCCAGCGACCGGGTCAGCAGTTGGCCCATCATGTGGACCAGGGCCTGACGGTCCTGGGCGGCCTGTACCTCCGAAGGGGTGCTGGCCTGGGTGCCGACGGGCTCGCTGGCCGCCCTTTGCGCCATCAGCTCGCGTATGCCGTGCAGCGAATCGCCTGCCGCGCTTTGGGTTTGCAGCAGCCGCGCCAGCAGAGCCTGAAGCGCCTGTAGCGTCTGGGATTGGTCAGCGTCCCTGGCGGCGGCCTGCGCGGCCGCTGCCGATGCGTGGGCCTGGCCGGCGGCGTCTTCCTGCACCGCCTGCTGCTGGGACTGGGACACCGACTGGGCCACCTCGCGCGTGGCGGCGACCAGATCGACCAACTGCGCCGTCACGCGCGTGGCAGCGTCGGCATTGGCACCGCCTGCGGCCTGGCGGCGCAGGAACTGCTGGCGTATCTGCTGCCAGCGGGCGCTGTCCTCGTCGCTCATCTGCCCGCGCAGCTCGGCGAGCTTGAGCAGGTTCTCCTCGGCGCCCGTGGTCAGCATCTGCGCTTCGCCCTGGTAGTGGTCGGCCAGCATCTGCTGCATTTCCTGGTCGTTCATCACGGGCGTGATCTTCTCGGCCAGCTTGTTCATGTTGCGGTAGCTGCCCTGCAGCCGGAAGGCCGGCTCGGTGCGGTAGCCGTCGTCCTGCGCGGCGCTCTGGATGTACTGCTGGTTGACCTTGAACACCAGCTCGCGCACCTGCACCATGCGGGCCAGCACGGCCTCGATCTCGCGCAGCTCGGCCGATGAATAGTCGTGCGACAGCGCATTGCCCGAGACCTCCCGGCCCTGCGCCTTGTCCAGCAGCAGGTACAGGTCCTGCAGGCTGCGCGTGGCCATCGGCGCCAGCACGGCGTTCGAGGTCATGCTGTTTTCGATATAGCTGAGCTTGAACACCTCCTGCATTCCGCCCAGCACGTCGCCCAGGTTGTAGATGTCGGCACGGTTGGCCAGCATGTCGGGGATCTTGAAGACCTCGCCCGACTCGGTGTACGGGTTGCCCGACATCACCACGCAAAAGCGCTTGCCGCGCATGTCGTGGGTACGGGTCTGGCCCTTCCATACGCCCTCGATGCGGCGCGTGCCGTCCGACAGCGAGATGAATTTCTGCAGGAACTCGGGGTGCGTGTGCTGTATGTCGTCGATGTACAGCATCACGTTGTTGGCCATCTCCAGCGCCAGGTTGAGCTTTTCCAGCTCCTTGGCCGCCGTGGCGTCCGGCGCCTGGGCCGGGTCCAGCGAGCGTACGGAGTGGCCCAGCGCCGGGCCGTTGATCTTCATGAAGATCAGGCCCAGCCGGTTGGCCACGTACTCCATCAGCGTGGTCTTGCCGTAGCCGGGTGGCGAGATCATCATCAGCAGGCCCATCTGGTCGGTGCGCTTGTTCTCGCCGGCCACGCCGATCTGCTTGGCCAGGTTGTCGCCGATCACGGGCAGGTAGATCTCGTTGATGAGCCGGTTGCGCACGAACGACGACAGCGGCCGGGCCTTGAATTCCTCCACCCGCACGCGCGAGCGCCAGTCCTGCAGCAGCTGCTGGCGCAGCGCCTGGTAGCGGCCGAATTCGGGAACAAAGGTTCGGAAATGGCGCGCGGCGCGCTGGCCCAGGTCGTCGATCTGCAGCCACATGCGGCCGTCCGCAATGCGCGGATGCTGGCCCAGCAGGCCCGGCACTTCGTGGCGCAGGTCCACGCTGCTGACCTTGCAGGGCAACTGGCCGGCACAGCACAGCCAGGCGGCGGCCTCGCCGCAGTAGGCCAGCCAGGCCTGCCCTTGCCCGTCGTCCAGCGCGCGGCAGGCGGTCTGCAGCCAGTGCAGCGCGCTGCGCCAGCGCTGGTCCAGCGGCGCCACGGCCTTGTCGCGCCGGTCCTCGCCCTGCCAGTAGGCCTGCATTTCTTCCCAGCGCTGCAGCGGCTGGGCCTGCTGCTGCACGGCAGCCTGCAGCGCGGCAATGGCCGACTGGCTGTAGCTGGAGAAGGAAAAGCGCACGGCCTTTTGCGCCAGCTCGGCCTGCAGGTAGTCGGCGGCGCCGTGGATCAGGCTGTCGATATCGCTGTCTGCGGGCGCCGCCTGTCCTGGCAGCAGGTCGCGCAGCAGGCCCCGCTCTTCGGCATAGGCGCGCAGGCGCTCGGAGATGTCGGTGCGCAGGCTCAGCTGTTCGGCCTCGCTGCCGAATATCTGCTGCATGGCCTGGGCCTGCTGGGCGCGCAGCGGCCACTGCGCCATGGCGGCAGCCAGCTGCGGCTGCTGCACCTGGGCCTGTGCGCTCCAGAACAGCAGGGCCAGCGCACGGGCGTCGGGCGCAAAGCGCAGCACGCCGGCGGCATCGCGCAGGGGCAGCAGCACCTGCAGGATGCGGGCCGCATCATGGTCATGGATGCCGCGCTCATAGCCTTCGCGGTAGCGCGGCGCGGAGAACTCGCGGATGGCCTGGGTCAGCGCCGCCTCGTCGGGCAGCAACTGGGCCAGCCGGGCCTCGCTCCAACCGTCACGGCGCTGGCGCGCGGCCAGCACCACTTCCAGGGCCAGGTATTCGCCCCGGTAGAACTGCGGCGATTCGGCCGGCGTGGAGGCATCCCAGTAGGCCTGCAGGGCGGCCAGCTCCGGGTTGTCCATGGGCTCGAAATACTCGGTGCCGACCAGGTGCAGGAACAGTTCGCCGTTGCGCGGCAGCAGGGTCAGGTCCAGCTCCTGGTTGCCCACGCTGAAGCGGTGGCGGCCCAGGCGGATGATGGCGCCGTCGCCTTCGTACAGCTCGGTGCGGTCCTGCAGCGCGCGAAACGCCTGGTCGCGCAGGTTCTTGACGCGGCCGTCGATGTCGTCGGCCTTGACCGGGTCATGCAGTTGCTCGCGCAGGCGCTGGGCCAGTTCCTTGAGCTTGCCGATCAGCGGATCGCCCGCAAAAAAGGCATGCAGCGCGTCGGCGCTGGCGAGTTTTTCGGTGCGCTTGGGCAGGCTTTGCACGATGCGCAGGGCCGCGTCCAGCACGCCTTGCGCCTTGCGCTGGCGCTCGTCCTGCAGCGACTGGCGGCGCGCCTCGAAGCTTTCCAGCACCTCCTCGCGCTTGGCCATGATGTCGCCGAGGAACTGCTCGTGCTCGCCGAAGCGGCTTTCGATTTCCTCCAGCTGCACCAGCAGGCGCGCCAGCTGCTCGTCGCATTTCTCGGGCGTCTGCGCCAGGCCCAGGGCGCTGACGATGCTTTGCGAGAACAGCGCCAGCTGGGCGGCGAACTGGGCCACGTTCTCGGCGCCGCCCAGGCCCGACCGGCGCTGCTCGGCGCGTGCACGCACCTGGTTCAGGCGCGCGTAGACGGCCGAGATGCGATCCACCACCTGGGTGCGCTGCGTGGCGTCGTCGATGGACAGGCTGCCCATGAGCTCGGACAGCATGTCCAGCGCGGCCGCCATGTCGGCCATGCGCGCCAGCGGCTCGTTGATCTGCGCCACCGTGGCTGCCGCCTGCGCGGCCTGGTCCAGTGCCTGCAGCTGGTCGGCATAGGGCTGCATGGCCTCGTCGGTGGCAATGAAGGCGGCCGTGCGCTGGGAGACTTCGGCCTGGGCCTCGTTGACGCCCTGCACCATGGTGTCGATGGCGGCCTGGTCCACATAGCGCAGGTCGCGCGTGGCCATGAGCTGGCCGCGCAACTGGCCCAGCTGGGTGAGCGCGTCCACGTACTCGCCAATGCTTTTCCAGTCGGCCAGCCGCAGTGTCTTGAGCAACTGGCCGTGGCGGCTGGAAACCTCGCCCATGGCCTTGGCCGAGGCGTTGCGGATGCTCTCGACCTTTTCGTACTCGTCGATGACCGCATCACCCGTGGCGACAATGCCCAGCAGGGTCTCGTGCACGCCCTTGAGCTGCGGCGCGCCCAGCCAGTGGTAGCGCTCGAACAGGCGGCGCGCGGCGTCGATCAGGCGCTCGTAGCGCGGCAGCGAGACCTCGGTGGCCGCGATTTCCTTGCGCACGCTGTACAGGTCGGAGATGCCGCTGACCAGTTCGGCATTGCCGATGCGGCCCAGGAAGCTGTCGCGCTGCGGCTGGCGTGCCGCATAGTCGTCCGAGGCGAAGGGCGTGCGCCAGACCTGCATGGGGTGCACGCGCGAGGCCTCGTTGCTCTCGGCCGCGAAGATGACGACGCGCCCGTCGTCCATGCGCGCATAGCCGTGGCCGATGATGGGTGGCTGCAGCGCGCGCTCGATCAGGTTGTACTTGAACAGCGCCATGCGCCCGCTCTCGGGCTCGTAGAACACGTAGAGCACATCCTCGCCGTTGGGCGAGCGGATGCTGCGCCGGTAGCGCATGCCCTGCATGTTCTGCTCGAACGAGCGGTTCTCGCCGCTTTGCAGGTAGTAGCCGCCGGGGAAGATGATGCCGTGGTCCTGCGGCAGCTGGATGCAGGCCGCGCCGATGGCGTCCATGCGCAGCACCTGGCGCGACAGGGTGTTGAAGATCAGGTAGCGCCACTGCTCTTCGCGGTAGGGCAGGATCTTCAGCAGGATCAGGCTGCCGACGGCGGCGTACTCGAACACGGCGTCGTCCAGCGACTGGTTCTTCTCCTGCACGGGCTCGCGGTAGATGCCCAGGCCGTCGTTGGTGTTGTTCTCGACCTTGATGGTCAGGTCGCCGCCCAGCGTCTCGACGAAGACCTTGTCCAGGATGTTGATGTGCGGATGGCGTCCCTGCACCAGCTGCTCGCGCCCGGCGCGCTGCCACTCGAAGTCATGCGGTGCGGGCAGCTCGATGTCGCGCTCGCCCCGGTTGTCTATGTAGCGGATGGGCTGGCCATCGACGGGCACGGACCAGCGGAATACGCGCACATCGGACAGGCGCTCGCCGATCTGGAAGCTCGCCAGCAGCTTGCCGTCGCGCACGGCCAGCTGCATCAGCCGGGTGTTCTTGTAGTAGGCGTACAGCTCCTGGAAGTCCTGCACGAAGCTCTGTATGCCCAGAAAGCTGTCCTTGAGATCGACCGGCGTGACCTCGTAGCCCTGCTCTCCCTCGTGCAGGCGGTACAGCACGAACACGTCTTCCACGCGCGTGGACTGCTTCAGGCCCATGAAGACGTTGTAGCCAAACAGCAGATAGCCGCCGACCTGGGCGATGTCGCGGCCCAGGCAGTTGTTTTCGGTGCGCACGCGCATGCGCCCGATGACTTCCATCTGGCTGCGGCCGAATTCCTCCAGCCGCTCCTCGTTGAGCTGGCGTGCCAGCGTCTCCAGCGCCTGCCCCTGGCCGTCAAGGCGCTTGGCCAGCACTTCGTAGGAGCCGCCGCTGGCGACTGCCTGGTCCACGGCAGAGGCTGCGGTGTCGGGGGACGGGGACTGTGAAGACGATGGGGACGGTTGGGACATGGGCGTCACGGGCTTTCGCGTGTCAGGGACCATTCACGCCCTCCCCGGCCAGCTGACTGGTTGGCAGGCAGGGGGGCGGAGGAAGGCGGATGCGGGAGGCTGGGCAGCCGGTGGAGGGAGCGGCCGGGCGGCCGCCCCCTTCAGTCGACCCTCTGCGTGGGCGGCAGGCCCTTGCCGTCACCCAGCGCATTCAGCAGCGATGCGCCGCCCTTGCCGCTGAGGAACTTGCTGATCAGGTCCTGCACGATGGGGCTCTTGCCCGCCACGCCTTCCACGGCCTTGCCCACGGACAGCGCCTTGGCGAAGTTGTCGAAGAAGGCGCCCTCGCCACCCACGATGTCGATGTTGGCCTTGCTGAGCGCGGCCGACAGCACCTCGGACTGGTCCTTGGCCACGCTCTTGTTGGCTTCGATGGCGGCCAGCGCCTGCTCGAAGTTCTTCTCCAGCTGCATGCGGAACTCCTCATGCGAGCGCGCCTGGTCGGACAGCGAGGCCAGCGCGGTGAACTTCTCGGTCAGGCCCTTGGCCTCGGCGAAGAGCTTGTCGCGCAGCACATCGGCCTCGGACATGCCCACGTCGCGCGTGACCGTGGCCTTGGTGGCGCCCACCTGGGCCTCGCCGCGCGCCTGGGCCAGCAGGCGCTCTTCCAGCACCTTGGCATCGGCCAGGCCCTGTTTTTCGTTGGCATCGGCCGTGGCCTCGATGACGCGCGCCTCGGCCAGGCCCTTTTCCTGATGGCCCTTGGCTTCGGCCATCAGCTTCTCGGCAATCACGCGGGCCTGGGCCAGGCCTTCCTTTTCCAGGGCGGCGGCGGTGACTTCGCGCACCTTGGCATCGGCCAGGCCGGGCGCGGCGCGCTCGACCTCGATGGCCTCGGCCAGCTTCTTCTTGGCTTCGGCGGTCTTGCTGGCCGCTTCCAGCTCGGCCTGGGCCATGGTCGTGACTTCCACGGCCTTGTGGCGCGAGGAAGCCTCTTCGGCCTCGGCCTTCTTGACCTGGCGCACCATGTCTTCCTCGGCCTGGGCCTGGGCGGTCAGCACGGTGACCTGCTTCATGCGCTCGGCCTCGGAGACCACGCGCACTTCCTTGATGCGTTCCTCTTCCTGGGCCACGGACTTTTCCACCACCACGCGCTCGCGCACCACGTTGGCGATGTTGGCCTTCTCGACCTCGATGGCCTTTTCCTTCTCGATGCGCTGCAGCTCCACCTCACGCTGGCGGGCCACGATCTCCAGCTCCTTGGCGCGCGTGACCTTCTCGACCTCGATCACCACGGCACGCTCACGGTTTTGCTGGGCCACGGCCACTTCGCGCTGGCGGTTTTCCTCGCGGATGTCGAGCTGCTCCTGGGTCTGGATGCGCGCCTGCTCGGCCTTCAGGCGCTCTTCTTCCTGCACCTTCTGGGTTTCGGCCTGCTCGCGCGCCTGGATGGTGGCGATCTCGCGCTTTTGGCGCGCCTCGGCATCGGCCTGCTGGCGCTCCAGCGCCAGCATGGCTTCCTTGGTCTCCACGTTCTTCTTGGTGATGGCCAGGTCGGAGTTGCGCTCGAGCTCGTTGGTGACGATGTTCTGGTTGGCCGTCAGCTCGGTGATCTTGCGGATGCCCTCGGCATCCAGAATGTTGTTGGGGTCCAGCGAGGACTTGGGCGTCTGCTCCAGGTAGTCGATGGCCACGTCCTCCAGCACATAGCCGTTGAGGTCGTTGCCGATGACATGGATGATCTGGTCGCGGAAATCCTGGCGGTTCTCGAACAGCTTGACGAACTCGATCTGCTTGCCCACGGTCTTGAGCGCCTCGGAGAACTTGGCGTTGAACAGCTCGTTGACGGCCGTCTTGTCCGAGGCCCGGTCCACGCCGATGGCCTTGGCCACCTTGAGCACGTCCTCTGCCGTTTCATTGACGCGCAGGTAGAAGGCCACGGTGATGTCGGCGCGCATGTTGTCGCGGCAGATCAGGCCTTCCTTGCCGCGCCGGTCGATCTCCAGCGTCAGCAGCGAGATCTGCATGAACTCCTTCTTGTGGATCACCGGCAGCACCAGGCCGCCCGTGAACTTGACCTTGGGCTGCGACGTGGTGTCGTTGATGATCAGCGCCGTGCCCTGCGGAACCTTGATGTAGAAGGCCTTGACCAGGGCGAACAGCCCGAGGATGACGACGAAGACGGAACCGATCACCACCCCGGCGACGATATACCACTCCATGTTGCTCATGTTCATGCGAATCTCCCCTGTGAATTGCTATCTGTGAAAACGCTGAAAAAACGGAAAGGCCGCGCCCGCCGAACGGACGCTCGGGCCTTGTGGGAATCCCGGAACTAGCGCGGCAGCTCGGTGCCGTCGAACTCGGCCTTGCTGACCACGCGCCAGGCGTTGTGCTCGGGCAGGTGCTCGATGAGCACGATCTCGGTGCCCCGGCCCAGTGCGCGCTCGGGCGAGCGCATCTGCACGTTCAGGCCCGCGCCGCCGTCCTCGACACTGCCGTAGCCCTGCGTGCCGTCCACCACGGCGCTGCGCACCAGGCCGGTTCGGCCCAGCAGCACCTTGGGCTCCTCTGCAGGCGCCACCTTGTTGACGATGCCCCGCAGCGGGCGCAGCAGCAGCACGGTGGCGGCAAAGCCCAGCACCATGGCTGCCGCAGCCACCAGGGAGCCGGTCAGCAGGTTCACCAGGGTCCAGCCCTGGGGCATGGGCACGAAATGGCACAGCACATACGAGGCCAGCCAGGACATCAGGAACAGCGCGGTGAGGATGACCGTGAGCGGAATGCCGCCCAGGCCCACCTTGAGCAGCAGCCCGGCCAGCGCGCTGACCGAATGCTCCACGCCGTGCGCATGGTCGCTGCCGTCGAACAGCACCCAGTGGTCCAGCGAGTCCACCTCCAGCAGGCCCAGCATGGCGATCAGCCAGTACAGCAGCATGAACAGCAGCAAGGCGCCAAAGATGAAAGTCGGAAAGCCAAACGCGTATTGCAGGAACGCAGACATGTTTCTCCCCTCCCCTCAAATCCGGCAGCCGAGGCGGCAGGCCTGGCAGTGCCTGCCTGGACAACGGCCGCGCATCAAGCGCTTTTTCCGCCAGTTGCGGCGCGCTGCGCCTTCAGGCGTTCCAGCACCGATTGCGCATTGCCCGCCTGGGGCGTGATGCCGGCAGCGCGCAGCTTGGCATCCAGCGCATCTTCGCTGCTGTCGCGCGCCAGCTCGGCCGCGCTTTCCATGCGCGCACCGCGCTCGGCCTGCTTTTGCTTGATGCGCTCCAGAGAATCCAGCGCGCTTTGCACGCGCGTCTGCGAGCCTGCGTAGCGGCCGGCCACCGTGGCCTGGGCGCGCTGCACGCTTTCCGTGGCCTTGACCGTGTCGGCCTGCTGCTTGAGGCGCTTGATATGCGTTTGCGCCGTCTGTATGGCCACGCGCAACTGCTCCACGCTTTGCGTGTAGGCGTGCAGCTGGGATTGCTCCTCGTCGCGCTGGGTCTCCAGCACGGAGACCTTGCCGGCCACTTCCAGCGCCAGCGCCTCGTCGCTGGTGTCCAGCGCCTTGACGGCATAGCCCTCGTACTCGGCAATGCGTTCCTGGGTCTGCTTGAGCTTGCCGGCCGCCAGCTTCTGCTTGGCCATGATGTCGGCCAGCGCTTCCTTGGACTTGTTCAGGTCGCTGTCGGCATCGCGGATTTCCTGGTCCAGGATGCGCAGGGCCTGGCTGTCGGTCACCGCCTCGCCGGCCTCGTGGGCGGCGCCGCGCAACGCTGTCACCAGCTTGTTCCAGATGGTCATGATGATCTCCTAGGGGCTCAGTGTCTTCAACGGGCGGGGCGTCAGGCCTGCGCGGATGCGGGTGCGGACGCGGGTGCGGGCACAGGCGTCAGGTAGTGGGCCAGCGCCTCGGTGGCCTGGATGACGCTGTCGGCCAGGGTCAGGATCTCGGCAATGATGTCGCCCTCGCTGCTGCTGGCGTGCAGGGCGGCGAACATCACATAGCCCTCGCCGCCGTGGGCCTGGGGTTCCAGCGCCATCGTGGTGAAGGGAAACAGTTTTTGCAGACGCAGCATTTGCTCGTTGAGACCGGCGCGGTCGTGCACCTGGTCGGCGGGCCACAGGAAGGCCTCCACCACCAATTGGTCGCCCGAGAGCGCCACATGCACCGGCAGATCGCCGAATTCGGGCAGGCTGACCAGCAAACTTGCGTCTGCGCCTTCCAGCACCTCGATATGGAGCCGGCCGCCTTGCACCAGTGCCGATTGCTGCAGATCGCCCGCCAAGGCGTGAATATCCCGATATGCCTGTCTGCTGTTGTCCATGCCGCCCTCCTTGTGGATGAGAACCATTGATTCCGGTTGCAATCCCGGCACGCGCATTTGCTTTTCCAATTGCTGCAATGCCGCGCCGTACTCTGGAAGAATCCAGACCTCCTTTTTCACCAGCCCCTGTTCGCGCAGCCGTTGCCGGTGCAGGCGCTGGTAATGGGCTGATGTCTTTTGTTCCATGCGGATACCATAGCGACCATTACATGTGATGTCTACATGTAATGGTGATCAATTTGTAAACGGATATGTAAACCGAGTGGCGCAATGGCCGGCTTTGCGCAGGCCACGGCCCGCCTTTGCGTTCTGGCAAATCGCCATCAAGAATTCATTTTTTCTACCGAAAACCATTTATCAACAAATTTTCCTATCAACCACAGGAGCGCCCAGGCGCGGACTGCGGCGGCGGCGGCGCAGGGCTGCGAAGGCACTGCACAATGGCCGCTGTCGCAGGCAGATCCGGCCCTTGGCTGCCCGGCGCACGCTACGGAAACCTCTGCATGCCCGCCTTCAGGCTCTCACTTCGCACGGCAGTCACAGCCCCCTTCATAGCGGTGTTCGTGGTCACGGCCGGGCTGTTGGCGGCATGGCAGCAGCGCCAGGTGGACCAACTCATCAACCGCGAAAGCCTGCGGCTGCTCGACTCCCTGTCCACCACCACGCGCCACCAATTGGCCGATTACCTGGAGACCCCGCTGCGCGTGCAGCAGGCCCTGGCCGAAACCGTGGCCCGGCAGGCGCTCTACACACCCGGCGACCTGCGCCCCATCTATGGCTATCTGACACGCTCATTCACCGAGCTGTATGCCCAGCACCACCAGATCAGCCTGTTGAGCTTTGGCGGCGTACAAGGTGAATACACGGGCGTGCGGCTGGAGCCCGATGGCCGCTACCGCCTGATTCTCCAGGACCGCAGCACCCAGGGCGCCCTGCAGATCTTCGAGGGGCTGGAGCCCGGCCCGCCCATGTCCAGCCTTGCCGGCTACGACCCCCGCGTGCGCCCCTGGTACCAGCCTGCCATCCACAAAGACGGCCCGCACTGGTCGCCCATCTACACGGTGACTGGCGACCGCGGCGATACCACGATTTCCGCATCCACGTCCGTGCGGGTGTCCGGCCAGCTGGCCGGCGTGGTGGCCGCCGATGTGCGGCTGAGCAGCATGAACCGCTTTCTGCGCGACGAGCCCTTGCGTGGCAACGGCCATATCGCCGTGGTCGACGCACAGGGCTACATGGTGGCGCACTCGTCCGAGCTGTCGGTGCTGAAACGGCGCGAAGGCCCCTATGACCCACCCGTGCGCCTGCGGCTGTCCGAAAGCCCCGATCTTGCGCTGCGCAGCCTGGCCGCCCTGCTGCCTCCCCATCTGAGCGCGGATTCATCGGCGCCAGCGGCCCCCCAGAACACCATCAACCTGAGCTTCAAGGAACAGGGGCAGATCTACCACGGCCAGGTCACCGCATTCCACGATGCACGCGGCATCGACTGGCGGATCCTGGTGCTGCAGCCCGAATCCGATCTGGTCAGCAGCATGCGGGCGGACAGCCGCCATGCGCTGGTCCTCGCTTTCGGCCTGGCCTTGCTGGGACTGGGGCTGGGCGTGTGGTGCCTGCGCCGGGCGCTGCGCCCCCTGGCGGTGACGGCCGATGCGGCCAACCGCCTGGCCAAGGGCGACTGGAGCGCGGTAGGGGCGCTGCCGGATACGTCCCTGGTCGAGACATCGTCCCTGGTTTCGGCCTTCCACAACATGGCGCAGCGGCTGCAGGAATCGTTCGAGCACATGCGCACCCTGCTGCAGTACGACAGCCTGACGCAGCTGCTCACGCGCGCCGGCCTGATCGAGCAGGCCGATGCGGCGGCAGCCGCCAACACGCCCTGCCCTGCAGCGCTGTGCCTGCTGGAGCTGCAGAATTTCCGCAGCGTCCGCGACGATGTGGGCCACGGCACGGGCGAGCAGTTGCTGCGGGCCGTGGCCGAGCGGCTGCGCAACCACCATCTGCAGTTTCCTGCCCTGCTGGCGCGCACGGCCAGCAACGAGTTCGCCATGCTGTGGCTGCATGACTGCACGCCGCAGCAGATGCAGGACAAATGCCGCCATCTGCTGGAAATCTTCGACCAGCCATTTTCCGTGGGCAAGGACGACATCGTGCTGCGCGCCTGCGCGGGCGCCGTCAGCGGCGAGCTGCTGCCGGGCGCGCTGCCCGAGTGGCTGCGCAACGCCAGCATTGCGCTGGGTGAGGCGCAGCGCGGCTCGCACCCCTTCCTGCTGTTCGAGCCCAGCCTGGCGCAGAAAATGCTGGGCCGCACGCAGCTGGCCATGGAGCTGCGCCAGGCGGTGGAGCGCAACGAGCTGCGCGTGTTCTACCAGCCCGTGGTGGACCTGGCCACAGGCAGCATGGTCGGCGCCGAGGCCCTGGTACGCTGGAACAGCCCGACGCGCGGCATGGTGCCGCCCGGCGTCTTCATTCCGGTGGCCGAGGAGTCGGACCTCATCCTGAGCGTGGGCGAATGGGTGCTGCGCACGGCGGCGCACGACATCGCCTCCCACCTGCCCCGGCTGCCCGCCGACTTCGAGCTGCACGTCAACATGTCGGCACGCGAGCTCATCCAGTCCGACTTCGCCTCCACGCTGGAGCAGGCACTGGCCACCAGCGGCCTGCCCGCCCGGCTGCTGACCCTGGAGCTGACGGAATCCATGCTGCTGGACGACAGCGACGCCACGCTGCAGCGCATTGCCGCCATCCGCGCGCTGGGCGTGAAGATCGCCATTGACGACTTCGGCACCGGCTACTCCTCCCTGGCCTATCTCAGCCGCCTGCGCTTTGACTGCATCAAGATCGACCAGAGCTTCGTCGGCCAGTTGCCGGAGTCCGAATCCGACAAGTCCATCGTGACCGCCGTGCTGCGCATCGCCCAGGGCTTTGGCGTCAAGGTCGTGGCCGAAGGCGTGGAGGAGCAGGCCCAGGCCAGGCTGCTGCACGCGCTGGGCTGCGAGCATGCACAGGGCTATCTGTTCGAGCGGCCCGTGCCGCTGGCGCAGATGCTGGAGTACCGCTCTCCCTGGCCCGAGTGAGCCAGCAGTGAGACGCTGACGATCCGCTGGTGAGCCGCTGCTGCCTTGTGGTGCCCTGCCTGTCGGCTTTGGCTGACGTGTGCCGCTTGCATGATCCGGTGCACATGCAGCTGCAATCCACGAAACAATCGGCGCCTGTTCCAGCCTCCCGCCTTCCATGACGCCCACCTATTCCGAGAGCCAGCCGCCCCCGCCCCGTCTGGACCCCGCCGGCCCCATCCACCTGATCGTGCCCCTGCGCCCAGGCGCCGACCTGGAACAGCTGCGCGCCCGCCTCACCAGCGTGCCCGCGCTGCAGCAGCGCAGCGTGCAGTGGCATGTGCCTGGCGCACGCGCCGACATCGTGCACCTGGCCGCCCGCGCCGTGGACAGGGCCAGCCAGGATGGCGGCCTGGTCGTGGCCGCCGGCGGTGACGGCACCATCAATGCGGTGGCCGCCGCAGCCTGGGCGCAGGGCGTGCCCATGGGCGTGGTTCCGCTGGGCACCTTCAACTACTTCGCCCGCGAGCAGGCGCTGTCGCTGGACCCCGCCCAGGCCGTGCAGGACATTCTTCAGGCATTGCAGGCCGGCCAGATGCGGCCCGTGAACGTGGGCCTGGTCAACGAACGGCTGTTCCTGGTGAACGCCAGCCTGGGCCTGTACCCGCGCCTGCTGGACGAACGCGAGCGCGCGTCCACACGCTTTGGCCGCACGCGGCTGGTGGCCATTGCGGCCTCCATCTGGAGCATTCTTCGCGGTGGCAGCGCACGCCGCTGGCGCATCGCCCTGCGCTCCGACCGCCAGGCGCCGCTGCAGCAGCAGGAGCACCTGGCCAGCACACTGTTCGTGGGCAACAACCCGATGCAGCTGGAGCGCGTGGGCATTGCCGAAGCCCGCGCCGTGGCCGACGGCCAGCACCTGGCCGCCGTGCTGCTGCTGCCGCAGGCCAGCGAGGCCCCGGCGCGCGTGGTCTGGAATGCCGTGTTGGGACGGCTGGCGCAGGACGATGCGGTGGCCAGCCTGGCCTGCACCGAGCTGGTGGCGGAGCCCGCAGGTCGGCGCCCGCGGCGCCTGAAGGTGGCCTTTGATGGCGAGCGCGAATGGATGGCGCCGCCCATTCGTTTTCGCCTGGGCGAGAAGCCGCTGTGGCTGGTCGTGCCGGGCGAGGCCGGGCCCTCCTCCTGATCTCAAGGGACAAGGAACGCCCATGGCTTTGCTCATGCATATGTCGGACCTGCATTTCGGCGCCCACGATCCGGCCGTGTGCGCCGCCGCGGCAAGACTGGCCGCACGTCTGCCCGTGGCGCTGCTGGTGGTCTCCGGCGACCTGACCCAGCGTGCCACGGCCGCACAGTTTGCCCAGGCGCGCGAGTTTCTCGATGCCCTTCCCGTACCGCGCCGCCTGGTCGTGCCGGGCAACCACGATCTGCCGTTGCTTGCCTGGTGGGAGCGGCTGGGCGGCCATGCCCATGATCGCTACGCCCGCTGGATCAGTGCCGACCTGCAGCCCTGGTGCGCAGAGCAGGGCTTTTGCGTGATTGGCGTGGACACCACGCGCTGGTGGCGCCACCAGCGCGGCAGCCTGTCGGCCAGCCAGATCCGGCAGGTGGCCCAAAGGCTGGCGCAGGCCAGCCCCGGCGACTGGCGCATTGTGGTCAGCCACCACCCGCTGGCAGCCGCCCATGCCCAGGACCGCAGCCACCGCCCGCACCGCGCGGCAACGGCCCTGGCGGCCTGGCGCGACGCCGGAGCGCAGTTGGTGCTGTCAGGCCATGGACATGACCCCGGCCTGGTCCAGCCGCTGCCGGGGCTGTGGGCGGCGCAGGCGGGCACTGCGGTATCGCTGCGGCTGCGCGCGCATGCTCCCAACAGCCTGTTCACGCTGGAGCAGCAGGAGGACTCGGCTGGACAGGGCCCGGCCTGGCGCCGCGAGCTCACGCGCTGGGACTATTCACGGCAGGCGGATGAATTCCTGCCCGTTCAAAAGCATGTTCTGGACCCGCCGCAGGCCTCCACCCGCTGAACGCGCGCAAGCCTTGCTCTGGCGTTCTTCGTTGTATTGCACAATCCACAACCTCGGCTCCACGCAGGCGGCGGCAGAAAAGTTTGCATGCTGTCCTACGCGATGGCCGCCCGAGGGTGTGGATGATCAGCCCTCGTCAATGCTGCTTTTTTGATAGCAGCATGATGCACTGCAACAAAGAGATATGCGAATCCTGTACGTTGAAGACAATGCCGACCTGCGCGAAACCATTGGCCTGCTGATGGAGAGCGAATCACGCTTCGTGACCAGTTGCGCCACCGCCGAGCAGGCCTTGGAACTGGATGCGGCCCAGCCTTTCGACGTGGTGGTTTCCGATGTCAGCCTGCCTGGCCTGTCAGGCACCGACCTGGCGCGGCAGCTGCTGGAGGCCGATGCGCAGCGCTGGATCATCCTGTGCTCCGGCTACGACCTGGGCCCCTACCCCACGGCCTGGGGCCCCCATGTGCGGACCCTGCTCAAGCCCTTCGAAATCGAGGACCTGGAGACGCTGCTGGACTCCATCCAGGAAGCGCTCGGCAACCCTGCCCACTGAAGCGTTCGCGCTTTCGCGCCCCCCGGCTCCCGCCGTCACAGCGCGGCCTTGGAGCCTCCCGCCACCGCCTCGCGCGGCAATTCCACCCTGAAGCTGGTCACTCCGTCGGCGGAGCGCACATCGATGCGCCCGCCATGCGAACGCACGATCTGGTGCGCAATGAACAGCCCCAGGCCCAGTCCCTGGTGCTGGCCGGGCCGGCGTTCACCACCGCGAAACGGGTTGAACAGCGTGGGCAGCAGTTCCGCGGGAATGGTGCCGCCGTTGCGCACCGTGATGGACACGCGATCGTCCTGGCGGCCATCGGCCGTCACCTGCACCGGCTGCGCGGGATCTCCGTGGTGCATGGCATTGCCCAGCAGGTTGGTCAGCACCTGGCACAGGCGTTCGCCATCCCAGATGCCTTCCAGATTGCCCAGCATCTCGCTTTCCAGGCGCCGCTCCGGGAAGCCCGTCTCCACCTCCTGCAGCGTGCGCTGCAGCAACGTCTGCAGGCTGGCCGGCTGAGGCGACAGCGGCAGGCCTTCTGCCTGGCGGATGCGGGTCACGTCCAGCAGATCCTCGATCATGCGCGACATGCGCTGGCTGCTGCTGAGCATGCGCTCGGCCATGTTGGCCACCTTGCCGGGATCGGGCTGGCGCGTGAGCACGGTGGCCGCCGCCTTGATGGACTGCAGCGGCGTGCGCAGGTCGTGGCTGAGCACGGCCATGAACATCTCGTTGATGCGCAGCGCCTCGGTGCGCTCCTGCAGCTGCTGGGCCAGCGCCTGCTTGCGCTGGTGCAGCTCGAAGAACACGTTGGCCTTGGTGGTCAGCATGTGCGGGTCGATGGGCTTGTAAAGAAAGTCCACGGCGCCGCTTTCATAGCCGCGGAATTGCCAGTTGTGCTCGCGCGAGCCGGCCGTCATGAAGATGAGCGGGATGTGGCGCGTGCGCTCGCTGCCGCGTATCAGCTCGGCCAGCTCGAAGCCGTTCATCTCGGGCATCTGCACGTCCAGCAAGGCCAGCGCCACATCGCCATGGTCGAGCAAAAGCTCCAGCGCCTCGGGGCCGGAATGCGCCTTGAGGAACTCGATGCCGTCGCGCTGCAGCAGCGCTTCGATGGCGATCAGATTCTCGGCAATGTCATCGACGATCAGGCATTTGACGCGATCTGTTTGGGACATGGATTCTCTCTCGGTATTTTGTCTGGTGGGAGCGCGCTGAATGGACATTCAAAGCCTCCCCTGGCCGTGCAGCGATGCGATGAGCGCGGCAATGCCCTGCGGCGCCAGCACCTGGGCCTGTGGCACGCGGGCCAGGGCCGCCCGCGGCATGGTCTGCATTGCGGCACTGTCTGGCGACTGCACCACGGCCAGGCCGCCGGCCGCGTGCACGCTGGCCATGCCCTGGGCGCCATCCTCGTTGGCGCCGGACAGCAGCACGGCCAGCAGGCGCTCGCCATAGCAGTCGGCAGCCGACTCGAACAGCACATCGATCGAGGGCCGCGAAAAATGCCAGGGCGCATCCAGCGACAGCGCCAGCCTGGGCCCGCTGTCCACCAGCAGGTGGTAGTCGGCCGGCGCAAAGTACAGGCAGCCCGGCTCCAGCCATTGCTGGTCCTGCACCTCGCGCACCGGCAGGGCGCAGCGCGGCCCAAAAAGCTGGCCCAGCAGGCTGCGCCGGTCGCGCGGCAGGTGCAGTACCACCAGCACCGAAGCGCGCAGGCTGGCGGGCAGCGTGGGCAGCACCACGGACAGCGCATCAAGCGCGCCGGCCGAGCCGCCGATCACGATGGCCTCGTAGGCTGTGGCGGCGTCCGAGGCGGGTGTGTTCGTGGTCGCGGGCATCACAGCCCGGCCCTCTTGCGGTAGATGCGGTCTTCGAGCACGAAGTCCTCGAAGGCCTCCGAATGTCCTGAAAACCGCAGCGACTCCTTGGAGCCCAGGCCCAGGAACCCGCGATGGCACAGCGCATCGCGGAACAGGCCCAGCGCCCGGTCCTGCAGCTCGCGCTCGAAATAGATCAACACGTTGCGGCAGGACACCAGGTGCATCTCGGCGAACACGCTGTCGGTGGCCAGGCTGTGGTCGGAGAACACCATGTGCTCGCGCAGCCCCTTGTCGAAGACCACACGGCCATAGCGCGCCGTGTAGTAGTGCGACAGCGAGCTGTGCCCGCCCGAGCGCGCATGGTTGTCCGTGAATGCTGCCACGCGCGCCATGTCGAACACGCCCTGCTCTGCCGCCTTCAGCGCATGGGGATTGATGTCGGTGGCGTAGATCAGGGTGCGGTCCAGCAGGCCCTCTTCATGCAGCAGGATGGCCAGCGAATACACCTCTTCGCCCGCGCTGCAGCCGGCCACCCAGACCTTGAGCGAGGGATAGGTGCGCAGCAGCGGCACGACCTCGGTGCGCAGCGAGCGGAAGTAGGTCGGGTCGCGGAACATGTCGCTGACCTGGACCGTGAGGTACTCGAGCAGGGCCGGGAACACGCTTGTATCGTGCAGCACACGGTCCTGCAGCTGCGACAGCGTCTTGCAGTCGAACTGCACCAGGGCCGACTGCAGGCGCCGCTTGAGCGAGGCCTGGGCATAGCCCCGGAAGTCGTAGTGGTAGCGGTGGTAGATGGCGTCGATCAGCAGGCGCTGCTCGATGTCGGCGGTGCGGGCTTTTTTCAGCTGAGGCATCGCGTCCTCCTATTCAGCTGCGGCATCGCGTCCTCCTTGCTACTTGGGCATCCACACCCGCACCAGCGACAGCAGCTTCTCCACGTCCAGCGGCTTGGCGATGTAGTCGTTGGCACCGGCGGCCAGGCATTTCTCCTGGTCGTCCTTCATGGCCTTGGCGGTCAGGGCGATGATGGGCAGGCGGCGCCATTGCGGGCGGTTGCGGATCTCGCGCATGGCGGTGTAGCCGTCCATCTCGGGCATCATGATGTCCATCAGGACCAGGTCGATGCCGGCCTGCGCCGTGCCCCGCGCTTCCAGGGTTTCCAGCGCCTCGCGCCCGTTGCGCGCGATCTCCACGCGGATGCCCGTGGGCTCCAGGATGCTGGACAGCGCGAACACATTGCGCACATCGTCCTCCACCACCAGCACCGTGCGCCCTTCCAGCGCCGACTCGCGGCTGCGCGCCACCTGCAGCATCTGGCGGTGCTCGGCCGACAGCTCGGACTCCACCTGGTGCAGGAACAGCGTGACCTCGTCGAGCAGGCGCTCGGGCGAGCGCGCGTCCTTGATGATGATGGACTTGGAAAAGCGCCGCAGCTGCTGCTCTTCATCGCGCGAGAGCGCGCGGCCCGTGTAGACGATGACAGGCGGGAAGGAAACATCGTCCTGGTCCGTCATGCGCTGCAGCAGCTCGTAGCCGCTGATATCGGGCAGGTTCAGGTCCATCACCATGCAGTCGAAGGTGGCGCCGCGCAGATGCTCCAGCGCCGCCGCCGCCGTGCCCGCGCAGACGATGTCCACATCGCTGCGGCTGAGCAGGTGGCGCACGCTCTCGCGCTGGCGCTCGTCGTCCTCCACCACCAGCACGCGGCGCAAATCCTGGGTGAACTTGGCCTCCAGCCGCTTCAGGGCATGGACCAGTTCCTCGCGCTTGACGGGCTTGAGTGCGTAGCCCACGGCGCCGCGTCCCATGGCCTCCTGCGAATAGTCGGCCACCGAGACCACGTGCACGGGAATGTGGCGCGTGACGGGGTTGCGCTTGAGCTGGTCCAGCACGCCCAGGCCCGAGAAATCGGGCAGGTTGATGTCCAGCACGATGGCGTTGGGCTGGTTGCTTGCCGCCATGGCCAGGCCGTCGGACGCGGTGTTGGCCACATCGCATTCGAAACCCATCTCGCGCGCGAGCTCGGAAAGAATGTCGGCAAAGCGCAGATCGTCCTCGATGACGAGAATGCGGCGCCCGCTCTGCCCGCTCTTTCGCAGGGCATTCGCGGCGGACGAAGTAGGCAACATCGGCGCAGACATGGCTGGCGACATGGCCGGCGCGAACGCGGGCGCAGCCGGCGCGACATGGGCCGAGGCGACGGCGGGCACGGACGCGGGCGATGACACCGGCACCTGCGTCTGTGTCTGCGTCTGCGCATTCGCCAGCGATTCCCGTGCCGGGCGGGGCAGCGGCGCGGCAGCCAAGGCCTGGCCAGGCTCCACCAGCTCCAGGATCACAGGCACGGTCAGCGTGAACACACTGCCCTGCCCCGGCGTGCTGGAGACGGTCAGCGTGCCGCCCAGCAGCCCGGCAAGGTCACGTGAGATCGACAGGCCCAGGCCCGTTCCGCCGAACTTGCGATGCGTGCTGCCGTCCGCCTGGCGGAAGGCATCGAAGATGAATTGCTGCTGCTGCTCGGCAATGCCGATGCCGGTATCGCGCACGGCAAACGCCAGCATGCCCCCGGGCACGCGGGACACCTGCAGGTCGACCGAGCCCTTGGCCGTGAACTTGAGCGCGTTGGACAGCAGGTTCTTGAGCACCTGGGCCAGCCGCATGGGGTCCGTCTGCATGGAGGCCGGCACGCCGGGGTCCACCGTCCATGTCAGCTCCAGGCCTTTTTCGCGGGCGATGGGGCGCAGCGGCTCCATCAGCGCCTGCAAGGCGGTGGCGATGGTCATGGGCTCCACCAGGACGCTGACCTGGCCAGCCTCGATCTTGGACAGGTCCAGGATGTCGTTGATCAGCGCCAGCAGGTCGCTGCCCGCCGCATGAATGGTCTGTGCGTACTTGACCTGATCGGCCTGCAGGTTGCCGGGCTTGTTGTCGGCCAGCAGCTTGGCGAGGATCAGCGTGGAGTTCAGCGGCGTGCGCAGCTCGTGGCTCATGTTGGCCAGGAACTCGCTCTTGTACTGGCTGGCCAGCTCCAGCTCGTGCGCCTTGTCGGTCAGCGCACCCTGGGCGCGCAGCAGTTGCTCGCGCTGGTACTCCAACTGCTGGGTCTGCTCCTCCAGATGGGCATTGGTCTGCTCCAGCTCGCTTTGCTGGTGCTCCATCTGCGTCTGCGACTCCTGCAGAATGCGGCTTTGCTGCTCCAGCTCCTCGTTGCTCACGCGCAGCTCTTCCTGCTGGGCCTGCAGCTCTTCCGACTGGCGGCGCGTTTCTTCCAGCAAGGTCTCGAGGCGCGAACGGTCCAGGCCCGAGCGGATGGCCACGGCCAGCATTTCGGACGCCCGCTCCAGCAGGCTGCGCTCTGCCTCGCTCACCCCGCGCAGAAAGCCCAGTTCGATGACGGCGAACACTTCGCCGTTCTCCATGGCGGGCGCCACCATCAGCTGCAACGGGCTGGACTGGCCGGTGCCCGAGGAAATCGGCAAGTGCTGCGCGGGCACGTCCCTGACATGCAGCAGCTTGCGCGAGGTGACCGCCTGGCCCGCCAGGCCCTCGCCGGGCAGCAGCTTGTGCTGCAGGCGCTCGCGCGGCAAGGCATAACCGCCGAACAGGCTCAGACCGCCGTCGGCGCAGTCCACCACATAGCCGGCGCCCACCTCGGCGCGCAGGTAGGTGGCCAGGTATTCCAGTGCCTTCTGGCCCAGGTCTTCCAGCCGGCGGTCGCCCTGCAACTGCTGGCCCAGGCCGGACAGACCGGACGTCACCCACGACTGGCGCGCCTTGACGCGGTACTCGCGCACCGTCAGCGCGGCCGATGCCAGGATCAGGCCCAGCAAGATGAGGGAGCCGCCCCAGGAGTAGTACGTCGAGGTGGTGGAGGCCTCCACCCACAGCTGGCGGCGCTGCTCCAGCTCACGGGTCTGGCGGGTGTAGAGATCATCGATCAGCTCGCGCAGCCGGTCCATGGCGTTCTTGCCCACGTCCAGGCGCACCAGGGCCATGGCGGCGTCCAGGTCGCCGGCCTTGCGCAAGTCTATGGTTTCCTGCAGCTCGCGCAGCTTCTGGGTCGAGATGTCCTCGATCTGGTCCAGCAGCCGGTGCTGGACGGAGTCGCTGGACGTGCGCGCCTTGAGCGCCTCCAGCTGCTTTTGCAGCACATCGCGCGCCTGCTGGTAGGGCTGCAGATAGGCCTGGTCACCCGTCAGCAGAAAGCCCCGCTGCCCGGTTTCGGCATCCTTGAGCGAGGCATTGAGCTGGCTGAGCTGGCGCATGGCCAGCGTCGTGCGGTCCATGGCATTCACGGCCTGGCCCCGCGCCTCGGACGCCCGGAAATTGACGAAGGCGATGACCAGGGTGGCCAGGGCCGCTGCACCAAAGCCTGCAACAAGCGTCCATGGAATGGCAAAGCGCTGGGTGGTCTGGTGGCTGGAAGATCGTGGCATGCAGTGGAATTTCTGGCGGAAATGGACGAAGGAATCCGCCAGGGACTGTAACGGTTTTGCGCGGCCCTCGGCAGCACTCGACCACACTCGGCCGCAGTCCGCGCTGGTTTCAGCGGTGCGCGACGCACGGCGCCACCACGGCAGCCGTTAACATGGCCCGATACCTTCCTTCCGACATCCCGCTGCGGTCGTCGGCCCACACTCCAGGAACCATTGCATGAAAACCTTTGCCCTCACCGTCGCATCGCTGGCCGCCGCCGCCTCGCTGGTGTCCACCAGCGCCAATGCCGCAGCGTTGATCTTCCTCAACGACACCATCGCCGCACGCATTCCCGCCAGGGACCTGCCCGACGCAAAGGCCGCCGTTGCAAAGGTGCTCAACGAGGCCGCCGACGGCTCCGTGACCGAATGGACCAGCCGCCCGAACCGTACCAACCAGCGCGTGACGATGGCCTTGCAGCCGCAGCAGACCGTGCAGACCGGCTCGGCCGGAAGCTGCCGCCTGCTGTCGGCCGACGTGCGCCTGAAAAAGACCTCGGAAAACTGGCGCTTCTGGTTCTGCAAGCAGTCCGATGGATCGTGGAAGGCCAGCGGCAGCCAGCCCTGAGCAAGGATTGCGGTGGCCTGTCACCGGGAATCCGGCATGGACCTACGCCACCAGTCCTGGACACATGGGAGCATGTCGGCCGGAAGATCGACATCGGAGAACAACCATGCCCCATGAATTTGTGCAGGCCACGACACTCGCCAGACGGCTGGCCCTGGGCGTCGCCGCAACCTCTTTGCTGACGCTGGCCGCCTGCTCGGGCGAGACCTCGTCAACGCGCGCGGGATTTCCCATGGCCGAAGTGCCGCGCTTCAACCAGCCCCCGCCGGACAAGCCCCTGCTGGGCCAGCCCGTGATCATGGCCGAGCAGGTCATGCCACATGCCAAGGGGGATCCGCACGAGCCCTTGCCGCCAGCCGCGCCCCTGCCCGCCAAGGCATCGGAGCCCGCAAGCGGGGTAGGAGCCACGAACAAGGAAGATGCCGGCGGTGTGAACCCTGCTGCCGGCCAGGCCGCCGCCATCTCCGATGGCCAGGGCGAGGGCTCCAAGTACCAACTGGGCGCCCCCAAGTAGCTGAACTCGGCCAAACCCGGCAGAACTCAACCGGAGCCGGACGGACTCAGAACGAAGTCCAGTCCCCGTCGTCATTGCCCTTGGCCGCCACGGTCTGCCTGGCGGCAGGCAGCTTTGCGGCGGGCGCTGGGGCAGCAGATGCGCTGCGTGCGGCAGCAGCGGGTGCAGTGCCAGCAGCAGGGGCGGACGCGGCCAGCGGTCGGGCCGCAGGACGCATGGGCGTTGCCGCAGAAGGCGCGCGCGCGGCAGGTACTGAAGACGAAGCTGCTCCCGTCCCTGCACGGGCCGGCGCCACGCCATCGATGCGGAACACGCTCACGGCGGCCGCCAGCTGATTCACCTGGGATTTGAGCGAGCCGGTCGCAGCTGCTGCTTCCTCGACCAGCGCGGCATTCTGCTGGGTCACCGTGTCCATCTGCGAAATCGCCTGGTGCACCTGGTTGATGCCGCTGCTTTGCTCCTGGCTGGCGGCCGTGATCTCGGCCACCAGGTCGCTGACCTGCTGCACGCTTTGCACGATGCCGTCCATGGTGCGACCGGCCTCGGCCACCTGGCGCGTGCCCGCGTCCACCTTGGACACGGAGTCTGCAATCAGGTCCTTGATGTCCTTGGCCGCCGAGGCGCTGCGCTGGGCCAGCGCACGCACCTCGCCCGCCACCACGGCAAAGCCACGGCCCTGCTCACCGGCACGTGCCGCTTCCACGGCAGCGTTCAGCGCCAGGATGTTGGTCTGGAAGGCAATGGAGTCGATGACGCCGATGATGTCGGCAATCTTGCGGCTGGACTCGCTGATGCCGCCCATGGTGTCCACCACGCCCGCCACCACCTTGCCGCCCTGCACCGCAGTCTGCGATGCCGAAGCGGCCAGCTGATTGGCCTGGCGTGCGTTCTCGGCGTTCTGCTTGACCGTGCTGGTCAGCTCCTCCATGGCGGCAGCCGTCTGCTCCAGCGAGCTGGCCTGCTGCTCGGTGCGCGAGGACAGGTCCTGGTTGCCCGCATCGATCTCGCCCGAAGCCGTGGCAATGCTGTCCGCACCCGAGCGCACCTGCCCCACGACCTGGGCCAGGTTGTCGTTCATCTGGCGCAGCGCCTGCAGCAACTGGCCGGTTTCGTCGCGCGAATCAACGGTGATGCGGCTGGTCAGGTCGTTGTTGGCCACGGTGCGCGCCACGCGCAGGGCTTCGGCCAGCGGCCCGGTGATGCCGCGCGTGATCCACCATGCGGCCAGCGCGCCCAGCACCACGGCCAGGGACACCACGGCGATGATGGTGGCGCGGCTGGCAGAAAAGCGCACCTGCACTTCCGCGGCGGAGCTGTCTATGGCGGCGCGCTGCATGTCCAGCAAGCGCTGCACGATCTCTATATAGCGCTGCGTGGCGGGCTGGTACTCCTGGGTGAACAGGCGCTCGGCATCTTCTGCACGGCCTTCGGCCTTGGCCTTGGTCACCACGTCGCGACCCGCCAGATAGCCGGCGCGCGCCTTCTTGATCTCGACCCAGATGTCCTTTTCTTCCTGCGTCTGCAGCAGCGGCTCGATGCGGTCCTGCAGCTTGCCCGACTGGCGCGAGGACTCGGCCGCGTCTTCGGCAAAGAACGTGGCCAGCGAAGGATCGCTGCTCTTGGCGATGGCCGTGGTCCGGCGCGAGCCCGAGTGGATGTTGCGGAACCAGTCGCTGATCATCCGCTCCTTGGCCAGGGCCACCTCGGTGATTTCCGTGGTCGAGCGGGCCATGTGCCCCATGCTGACGATGCTGGTGACACTGATCAACAGCATGATCAGCAAAAGAATGGTGAAGCCGCCTCCGAGACGGAGGCCGATGCGCAGGTTTTTCATGTTTTCCGGGAGCAGGATGCAGTGCGGGGATGGTGCTGAAATCAGTTCTTGAGGTAGGCGTCCAGCACCATGCGGTTCCAGTTGGCCGAACCGACCAGGGAGTCGCCCAGCTTCTCGGCCGTGGCAACCACCGCACTTTGCTGCTGCTGCAGCGTCTTGACCCGGTCACCCAGACTGGCCATGGACGAGCTGAGGCGGCTGCCCGTGGACAGCGCAGAGTTGGCGCTGCTCTCCACCGCTTTGCCAATGCCGGCCAGGGCAGAGGTCACGCCGGCGGCATCGGCGGCCATGGACTTTTCCAGGGCCTTGGCATCCACCGCCAGCGTGCCGTCCTGGCGCTGGACGATGCCGAGCTTGCCCAGGCTGGGCGCGGTCGCGCTGCCCGTGACACTCATGATGGCCGAGCGCAGCTCGCGCAGGGCGCGGGTGGCACCCACATCGGTGGAAGAGCCGGCCGCCGCGCTCACGCTGCCCTTGGCAACGCTGGAGTTATAGCGCGCCACCAGCTTTTCCAGCGCGCCTTGCACCGACTGGGTGGTGCTGGTGGCCGAGAGCGCGGCCACATCCTTGCCCGCCGAGGCCAGGTCCACCAGGGATGACTTGAACTGCCCCAACGCCGACAGCGAGGTCGATCCCGCCTGGGCCTGGGCCGCAATGCGCTCGTGCGCCTTGGTCAGCGACGGTGCCAGCTTGCGGACCTTCTCCGCTTCGGTGGTCTCCGTCTTGGTGCTGTCCGTCTTGGTGGCGCTGGTCTCCGCAGCGCTCTTCTTGCCGGCCGAATCCGAAGCCGCCTGCGTCGTGCTGCTGTTGAGCTTGGATTGGGCGCGGGCCAGCAGGCTTTGCACGTTCAGGTTGTCGGTTCTGATGCTCATGTTCTCTTCCCTGTGAGTTGGCAGATGGCGCGGGCGCGAGGCCCGTCCACGGTTTGGCAGGAAGACTACCGGGACGCCGCCGCAGCGATGCGGGGAAAAGCAGGCCCCTTGCCCACGACTTGCAGGCTTTGCTGCGCCGGAACGGATGTCCGCCGCCTTCCCGCAGCGGCCCAGCCATGAAAAAGGGCCTCCGAAGAGGCCCTCCAGCAACACATTGCGGCCCTCAGGCCATCTGCGTCAGGGCGCCATAGCGCTCGCGCGCCGTTTGCAGCATGTAGAACGTGATGCGCTTGACCTCGGCCCGGCTGTCGGCGATGTGCTCCCTCAGGCAGGACTGGGCCCGCGCTGCATCGCCAGCCTCGATGGCCGCGAGGATGGCGGCATGGTCGTCATAGGTAGCCGAGACCCGCGGCAGCTTGATGACATCCAGGCGCCGGATGATGCGGATGCGCTCGGTGATGTCCAGGTGGATGCGCGCCATCTCCTGGTTGCCGGTTGCAGCCACCAGGCCGGTATGGAAGGCCTCGTCCAGCGAGGCCACCACGGCGGGGTCGGTCTCGCGCTGCTCCTCGGGCACGCACCAGACCTCGCGCAACGGCTGCAATGACTTCAGCGATTCGCCCACCAGGCTGGCCACGGCGCTGGTCTCCATCAGGGTTCGCACCTCATAGAGATCCTCGAAGTACTTGAAGTCGAAGGCCTTGATCTGCCACCCGCTCTTGAAATGCACATCGACATAGCCATCGCGCTGCAACCAGAACAGCGCCTGGCGCACAGGCGTGCGGCTGACCTGCATGCGCGTGGCGATTTCGCCCTCGCTGAAGCGGTCGCCGGGCAGCAGGCGGAAGTCGAAGATGTCGTTCTTCAGGCAAGCGTAGATCTGCGCGGCCAGCGAGTGCGCGCTGCTTGCAGGCCCCTGGCGCGTCTCGCACACGGGCGGGGAGGCAACCGCGATGCTCATGCGACTGCCATGCCGGTTGGAGAACACCGCCCCTGCCGTTGGCGACAGCCAGGGCCAGCCAGGACACAGCTCAAGGCGGAGGAAAAGAGCGAAGCCATGCCTGCGGCACCGGGCAGATTTGCGGACGGTGACAGGGTATACGCCGATTGCTGCTGCAATCTCTCTGACGGGTTTGCACGCCGGCAATGGGCAATGGTCCATTCACGCATTTAGTACTCTTTCTTGTACACAAGTTGGCAGTGGAATTTATTAAAGAAACGAATTGCGTTTTAATAATTGGACCGGCAAAAATATTCTCGACAACGTCCGATGTTCGTGTATGCTCCGCCACTCGCCGCAGTACGGGCCAAACGCACCACAACGGTTCGCAGGCCCCGGCACCAGGCATTCAATGTGCCTGATCAATAGACACAGGAACCCACGCGCGGTAATCCTGCGCATATCCACGGCAATCCATTTTTATCAGAAATTTTCTGCACATTGATAGTGCAGCGAGCAAGTCGATTCCCCATGCCCGCGGCCATGGGTTTTCGTGTTTGTCAAAGATTGACAAGCCCAACGACATTCAGCTTTTGACAGGAATGGAAAGCTGGCCCAGGTCAAAAAAATGACACAAAAACCAGCCAGGCACGCGGTTACCCACGCGGCCTCAAGGCACGTCTCTCCGATATTCCCCCAACAGCCCGATTTCGGCTTTCCATACTGAAAAGCCTCCATCGATAGATGGAGGCCATATTCCCGCACGTCCACGGCAACACCCGCGCCAGACGAGTCCGACGCGGGTTGCCGCAGCAGCACAGCTGCGGGAGGAAGCTCAGGCTTCGCGGTTTTCCTTGATGTTGAAGCCCATCTGGCTCTCGGCGCCCTTGCCGCCCTGATTGGTCTGTTCCCAGTACTGAGTCTTGACCTTGGCAGCCTGGAACGAGTAGTTCACGGTCACGGTGTCAGAGGAGTTGGCGCCGCTGACGGTCACGTTCGTCACCATGACGTCGGTCAGGGTGATCTTGGTGAACTCGATCTGCGAGCCGCCGGCCTTGCACAGCGAGATGTCGACCTGGCCCAGGTGCTTGCCCGTGGCGCAGTGCTTGAGCACGGCGGGGTAGCACTTGTCCACCTTGGCGATGACGTTCAGGTCATGGAAGCTCACCTTGCCGGCGCCGGCACCACCGCCGCTGGACATGGTGTTGGGCTGGGTAGCACCCCAGGTGAAGGAGTCGATGTCGGTCCAGCCCTTGTGGTTGGAATCCTGGGACTCGCCACTGGCGCCCTCGACCTTCATGAACATATCAACGGACATTGCACACCTCTCGAACTAATGGATTAAACGTTCGCATGCAACCCAATAGCCTGATTGCATCGGATAGTTCACACGCGAACAAAGGGGAAACCACTCTCGGGTAGAGCGCACGAAACCGATTCACTTAACACGTGATTCAGATCAGTGCGGCGCATACCCTGGATGGTCAAGGAATGTATTGACAATCGCCTGCAATCCTCACTGTCGTGAACCGCCCTCCTTTGTTGGAGCCGCGATGATAGTGGATAAGGCCGGCAAAATACAAACAATTGAGCAGACTGAATTGTTACGGCGGATACATCTGAAAAAAAATGTATCCACCTCATATCCATTCGATTCGTGTCATGGCTTTTTGCGGAACTCAAGCTACACTCACGCCGCATTCGGAGTCCGATTGAAATACGATCTTGTATTCATGACGAATCCATGACGCTCGTCTTTGGCCCCTGGCTTCAGACAATAGGCTGATTGAGGAAAACCAACGGTTTACAGAGACAGATTGCCGGTGTGATGCCGGCTTTCTCCTTGTCCAATGGCCTCGAACAGGTTCGGCACCCTGGCTGCGCGACAGACATCGCCCGCCAGGGTGTGAAACAACATCTTGGGTGGGATTGCATGGATAGCGAAGCAGCATGTTCGACCAACTGCCTTCCGGCAGGTGTCCAGATTGGCGAATACCGCGTGCTCGATGTCATCGGCGAAGGCGGTTTCGGCATCGTCTACAAGGCCCGTGACCTCTCGCTGGACCGCGAGGTCGCGATCAAGGAGTACATGCCTTCGGCCCTGGCCGGGCGGCAAAGCTCCCATCAGGTGCATGTGCGCTCGCAGCACCGTGGCGCGTTCGACGCCGGGCTGCGCAGCTTCATCAACGAGGCCCGCCTGCTGGCGCGCTTCTCGCACCCCACCCTGGTGCATGTCTACCGATTCTTCGAAGCCGGCGGCACGGCCTACATGGTGATGCGCCACTACGAGGGCCAGACGCTGGGCCGCGTGCTGCAGGCATCGTCGGGCCGCATCGACCAGGCCCAGCTCAGCACCCTGCTGGCCCCGCTGCTCGATGTGCTCGAGGTCCTGCATGCACAGGACTGCTTCCACCGCGATATCGCGCCGGACAACATCTTCGTGCAGCGCGATGGCAGCCCCGTGCTGCTGGATTTCGGCGCCGCGCGCCGCATCATCGGCGACATGACCCAGGCGCTGACCATGGTGCTCAAGCCCGGTTTTGCGCCCATCGAGCAGTACGTGGACGACGGCGCCATGCCCCAGGGCGCGTGGACGGACATCTACCAGGTCGGCGCCCTCATTCACCAGGCCGCCACGGGCCGCACTCCTGCCACCTCGGTGGCGCGCATGGTCACGGACCCCATGCAGCCGCTGACTTCCGAGCAGGTTCCCGGCTACTCCGACGCCTTCCTGCAGGGCATGCAAAAAGCCCTGGCCGTGCGCCCGCAGGACCGGCCCCAGTCGATTGCCGAACTGCGCAGCCTGCTGGGCCTGTCTGCCGAAAACCGGGCGGCGCCTGCGCCTGTGGAGCCCAGCCCCATCTACATCCCGATCACGACGCCTGCGGCCGTTCAGGCCGCCATGGCCAGCGAGTCGGCATCCGCGCAGGCACCCCGGTTCCTGCCGATCACGGAAACCTACGTTCCCGCACCCACCCCACAGGTTGCGCCCGTGGCGACGGTCATGCCGGTGGCACCTGTGGCACCTGTGCTGCCCGTGCCGCCTGTTGCAACGGTTCCACCCGTGGCCCCGGCATCGCCGGCCCCCGCTCCTGCTGCCATGGCCACGCCTCAGATGGCACCCCCATCTGCACCCCAGGCCTCTGCCGCCGACCCGATGGGCCTGGGCAACGGGCCTTTCATCGACATCGACCAGGCACTGCCAGGCATGCCGGCTCCTCAGGCTACGGGTCAGGCTCCGGCTACGGCTTCAGCACCGGCCCCCGTTCCCGAGCAGCCCGCCGCAGCGCCGGCCGTCCAAGGCAAGCCTCCGGCTGCCCGGCCTCCAGCTGCGGGGGCCCAGGCAGCGCCCAAGGCCAGGCGCAGCAGCATGGCCGTACCGTTGGCCATCGGCGCCCTGGTGCTGGCTGCCATCGCGGGCGGCGGCGTGCTGTGGTACGACCATTCCCAGGACCAGGCACGCGCCAAGACCCTGGCAGCACGCGACAGCCTGGCCTGGCAGCAGGCGCAAAGCCAGTCCAGCCTGGCCCGCCTGCAGGACTACCTGGACAGCTTCCCCGAAGGACAGCACCGCACCGAGGCCCAGGCGCTGCTCAAGCAATTGCTCAACGAGGCCTCGCTGGCCTCCACGGAGCAGGTGCAGCCGATGACCGCGCCCGAGCAGCAGGCCGCGTTGCCCGAGATTGCCCCCTCGCAGCCCGAGCAGAGCCCGCCCGTCGTCCCCGTCACGGTGGCCACCGGGTCCGAGCCGTTGCCCACCGAGCCGCCCAAGACCGAAGCCCGCCCCGTCAAGCCCGCAGCGGCCACGGGCAAGGTGGTGTTCCGGGTCGTGCCCTGGGGCTATGTCTCCGTGAACCGCGCCCCGGCACGGACCAGCCCGCCGCTGACCCAGATGGAGCTTCCAGAGGGCGAGTACCGCATCGACATCAGCAACCCGGGTGCGGCCTCCACGGTGACCAAGACCATCACGGTCACCAAGGGCGAGTCGGTGACCGTGAACCATCTTTTCGAATGAGCGCGGCCCATGGCTCGACTGATGAACCACCGCTGGCGATGGATGCTGTGCACTGCAGTGCTCGGCCTGCCCTGCCTGGCGCATTCCCAGGCGGCATGCGAAGAGGCAGCGCCCGCCCAAACCGGCTCGGCAGGACGCCCACAGCTGGCGCAGGGCATTGCGCTGTTCGAGGCGCGCGACCTGGCCCAGGCCGAGCGTGCGCTGCAGGCTGCGCTGTTTGGCGGGCTGGCCGATCCCATGGAGCGGGCCTCCGCCCACAAGTACCTGGCCTACACCTATTGCACGCACAAGGAATGGGCGCGCTGCGAGGCGGCCTTCGACTCCGCGTTCTCCGCACACCCGAGCTTTGCACTGCAAGCCTACGAAACCACGGGTACGCCGTGGCGGGACGCCTACAGCCGCGCCCAGGACCGCTGGATCCAGCGCTGCCCTTCCGCGCAGCGGCTGCGCACGGCGCCTGCGGCACCCACGGCCGGTGGCTTTGCACTGAACAGCCGCGTGATCACCTCGATCACCGCCCTGACACCCGGCCTTGCTCCAGCGCGCTCCGCCGCACTGGCCGCACGGTCTGAGACGCCACGGACAGATCACAACCTGCGCCTGAGGGTCAGCCCCTGGGCCAACGTGCTGATCAACGGCAAGCCGTCCGGCGTCACCCCTCCCGTCGTGCTGCTCAAGCTGGCGCCAGGCTCCCACACGGTGGAGCTGCGCAATCCCGGCTTCGAGAGCTATCGGCAGGTGATCCGCATCACCGACGGCCAGTCGGTGACCCTTTCCCATGACTTTGATGCCCGCTGACCATGTCCATGACCCTGAATATTCCTCACTCCATCCAGCGCCTGACCCTTGCCCTGGCCGTTGCCTTCGGCCTGGCCGCGTGTGAAACCGCGCCCAAGCCCGTGGAGCCCGAGCCGGCCCCGACCGTGGTCCAGCCTCCGGAGCCCGTCAAGCCCGTGGACCCCGTGGTGATCAAGGAGCAGGAGCTGGTCGAAGCCATCCAGCTGTATGTGGACGGCCGCTATGAGGACGCCATCACGGCGCTGACGCCCCTGTCCACCGCACAGGAACTGCCCATGAGCAGCCAGGTCAAGGCGCTGAAGTACATCGCCTTCAGCCACTGCGTGGAAGGCCGCCGCAAGCCCTGCCGCCAGCACTTCGACATGGCCCTGGCCCTGGACCCCACCTTCCAGCTGACCGAGGCCGAAAAGGGCCATCCCATCTGGGGCCGGGAGTTCAACAACGCCCGTGCCGCGCTGCGCAACAAGCGCCCTGCGCCCGCGCGCAAAGCCTCCTGAGGCATCCCGACGCTTCCTGAAAACTGCCTAGCCTAAGACTCCATGGACAAAATCGAACTCAGGGTCGTGGACCACGATGGCGTTCCGGTCGATCGCCACTGGCATGCCGTATTCGGCATGGCCGGTGGCACGATCGGACGCAGTGGCCAGAACAAGCTCATCATCTCGGACCCGGACGCTTCCGTCGCGCGCGTGCACGCCATGGTCAGGCTGGATTCCGAGGGAGCCTTTGTTGCGAACCTGAGCGAGCGTGATCCCATCTGGGTGGCAGAGCAGCCCGTGCGTTCGGGCCAGGAAGTGGGCCTGCCCCTGGGCGCGCGCATCCGTATCGGCGCCTACACCCTGGCCGCCGTGGCGCCGGGCACGCCTTTCGAGGCACCGCCTTCGGCTGCAATGCAAAACGCGCAAAACGCGAAGGCCGCGCAAGCAACGCAGGCGGCGGCCCCACCCGCCACAGCCGCCCCGCAACCCCAGATCGTCCCGCCTCCCGTCGCCGTCCAGCCCCCGCTGCCGGAAGCAACGCCGCTGGCAGAGGCAGCGCCGCTGGCAGACGTATTGCCTGCCGCCGCCCCCGGCATCGCCGATCCCTGGGAAGGCCTGACGGCACTGAGCCTGGATGCCATCCAGACCCCTGCCGTGCCTTCGATCGAGAGCGCCATCCCGCCCGAGCAGGCTGCACTGGCCATGCCGCAGCCCGCCAAGCCGCAGCATCGCCCCCTGCTGATCCCCAATGATTTCGACCCCTTTGCTCCGCCGCCCCAGCAGGCTCGGCAGCAGGAGGAAGGCTGGGCCGGCCTGCCATCGCAAGGCACGGGCGAGCTGATACAGCAGCGCCATGACGGCATGGTCCACACCCTGCCGCTCAAGGGCCTGAGCACCGAGGCCTTGCATGATGCCTCCCATACCGGCCTGCCTTCGTGCTTCGAGCAATCCCAAAAGCTCGACCCGCTTGCGCTGTTCGACCAGGGCGGCCTGCCCCCCGATGCGCAGCCGCTGCAGCAGGCCTCGGGCCGGGGCTCCGAACTGGGCCAGGCCTTCAATCTGCCGCGCATGCAATCGCATGCACAGCCCGCAGAGCCGGTGCCACCGCCGGAGGCGGCAGCACCGGCCCAGCCTGCACTCCCGCCTGTGATCGATACCGTGATTCCTGCTGTGCAGGAGCAGCTTCCTGTACAGGTGGAGGCACGGGCACAGGTACCGACGCAGGTACAGACGCAGGCACCGGCGCAGGCACAGGACATTCCGGTTGCCGCGCCTGCCCCGGCGCCCGTGCCCCAGATCCCCGCCGAGCCGGCCGCGCTGGACGGTCTGCTGCCCACCAATAGACTGGATCTGGACCTCTTCAAGTCCGGTCTTGCCCACGTTGCGCCCGTCGCCAGGGCGGCCGTTGCCCCTACCTCGGCCCCCCTTGACACAGGCGTCGACGTCAATATCCCCTCGGCCTCCAGCATCCTCGGCCAGGGCGACGCCGCCATCCCCATCGGCGCCCTGCCCTCCACCGCCGCGCCTGTCGATATTCCCGTGCAGCCCCAGCCGGCCGCCAACGCCGATCTGCAGGCACTGGCCGCAGCCTTCATGGAGGGCGCAGGCCTGAACCCGGCCAAGACCCATTTCGAGGTCACACCGGAATTCATGCGCACTTTCGGAGAAGCCCTGCGCATTGCGGTGCAGGGAACCATCGACCTGCTGGCCGCGCGCTCCGAGATCAAGCGCGAGTTCCGCGCCGGCGTGACCATCATTGCCACGGGGGCCAACAACCCGCTCAAGTTCCTGCCCAATTCCGAGGGCGTGCTCATGCAGATGGTCCACCAGACCTTCCCGGGCTTCATGAAGCCGCTGCCTGCCATGCAGGACGCCTTCCAGGACCTGCATGTGCACCAGCTGGCCCTGATGGCCGGCATCCGCGCCGCCTATGCCGAGGCCCTGACCCGGTTCGATCCGACCGAGCTGGAGCGCCGCACAGAAACCAACCCCGGCCTGCTGGACAAGCTGCTGACCAATGGCCGCAAGGCCGCGCTGTGGGACGACTACAAGCACAACTTCGACGTGCTGCGCCGCCATGCCGAGGACGACCTGATGGCCTTCTCGGGCCGCACCTTCGTCGAGGCCTACGAAAACGCCGAGCAGTCCGTGAAAGGCCAGCCGTGATCGCCTACCTCGACGGAGAAGGCCACCGCTACAGCATCCAGGTGGCCAGCGCCTCCCACAGCGGCAGGCGTTCCAGCAACGAAGACGCCATGGGCCTGATGGACCTGGGCGCCGGCGGCCTGTGCTGCACGCTGGCCGACGGCGCTGGCGGACACGGGCATGGCGAGCTCGCCGCCCAGCTCACCGTGCAGGCCGTGGTGGATGGCTTCCGGCAGAACCCGCTGTTCGCCCCCGCCAGCCTGGCCTCCCTGATTTCCCAGGCGGAGCACCGCGTCAGCGGCCAGCAGTCCACCTCGATCTCGCGCATGCACATGAGCGCCACCGTGGTGGTGCTGTGCATCGATCCCGAGCAGGGCCGGGCCCTGTGGGCGCACTGGGGCGACTCGCGCCTGTACTGGTTCCGCGCGGGCCGCATGCACCTGCGCACCGAAGACCACAGCCTGGTCCAGCAGCTGCTGCACGCCGGCCTGTACGAGGAGAACGACCCGCGCCGCCTGCCCAACCGCAACGTGCTGGCCGGCGCCATTGGCGCCGAGGGCCAGGTGCCGCCCAGCATCCGCGCCGACGCCGTGGCCCTGGAGCCTGGCGATGTCTTCCTGCTGTGCTCGGACGGCCTGTGGGAAGGCATGCACGAGTCGGAAATGGAGCAGTTGCTGGCCGCCAGCCAACGCCCCGACGAATGGATACAGCGCATGGTCGGCCGCGTCGTATCCAGCGGCAATCCGCACCAGGACAACCTCAGCGCGCTGACGGTGTGGATCTGCCCGCGTGAAACCAATGACTGACATCGAGACAGGAGAAGCCATGTGGAGATCACAGGAACCGCAGGGGCGCCGGCAGGCGCTGCAAACGCTGGGCGCCTTGGGCCTGGGCACGGCCGTGGTGACCGGCCTGGCCGGCTGCGGCTCCCTCAACCCCCTGAGCCGCGCGCCCGAAGTGGCGCCCACAGCCGTGCCCACCGCCATATTCGAAGTGGTGGCGGACATGGACATCAACCCGGACCGTGAAGGCATTCCCAAGCCCGTTCTGCTGCGCATCTACGAGCTGCGCGCCTCCGCCGCCTTCGACCGCGCCGGCTTCTTCGACCTGCAGGACAAGGACGACGGCCAGCTGGGCAGCGACTTCGTGCGGCGCGAGGAATTCCTGGTCGCGCCCGGCCAGCGCCAGGTGATTGAGCGCAAGGGCAACCCCGATGTGCGCGCCTTCGGCCTGTTCGCCGCCTACCGCGATCTGGAGCGCAGCACCTGGCGCGCCTCGGCCGTCGCGCCCAACTCCGTGGAGCTGCGCAGGCGCTGGTGGGGCATGGGCTCCACCGAAAAGCTGCAGCCCGTGCGCTACCAGGTGCACCTGACCCGCGAAGAGGTCACCGTCCGCATTCAACCCGCATCCCAATAAACGCACATCTATCCACCATGGTCTGGCAACGCAAAGTCATCTGGGCCGAGGGCATGTTCCTTCGGCCCCAGCACTTCCAGCAGCAGGAGCGCTTCCTGTTCCGGCAACTGCAGTCACGCAGCCTGCCGGGGCAGCCCTTTTTCTGGGGCTTCTCGGAACTGGAGCTGGACACCGATCTGCTGCGCATGGGCAAGCTGGGCATCCGTTCGGCCCACGGCGTGCTGCCCGACGGCACGCCGTTCCAGCTGCCGGGCGACGACGAGGCGCCCACCCCGCTGGACATCGGCAAGGACTTCAAGGACGTGGTGGTCCACCTGGCGCTGCCGCTGCGCCGCTTCTCGGGCAGCGAAGTGACCTTTGGCGAAGGCTCCCAGAGCCCTGCGCGCTATCTCAGCGACGTGACCGAAGTGGCGGACAGCAACGACGTGGGTGCCCAGCCCGCCGAGGTGCAGCTGGGCCGGCTGCGCCTGAGCCTGCGCCCCGCCCACGAGCTGACCGAAGGCTGGGTCAGCCTGCCTGTGGCCCATGTGGTGGAGCGCCAGGCCAGCGGCGGCGTGCTGCTGGAGCCCGGCTTCATCCCCACCGTGGTCAACAACGGGCCCAGCTCGGTGCTCAACACCTTCTGCAAGGAAATCCACGGCCTGCTGCGCCAGCGCGGCGAAGTGCTGGCCCAGCGCATGATCCAGCCCGAGCGCGGCGGCATCGGCGAGGTCGGCGACTTCCTGCTGCTGCAGCTCATCAACCACTGGACGGGCGCGGCCCAGCACTGGGTGCGCACCGCCAGCATCCACCCCGAGCGCCTGTTCGAGGAACTGCTGCGCCTGGCCGCAGAGCTGACCACCTTCGACCACGAGCGCCGCCGCCCCGAGGTGCTGCCCGCCTACGACCATGACGACCTGCGGCGCAGCTTCCCGCCGCTGATGCTGGAGCTGCGGCGCAGCCTGTCCTCGGTGCTGGAGCAAAACGCCATCCAGATCCCGCTGCACGACCGCCAGTACGGCGTGCGCGTGGCGCTGATCCCGTCCACCGAACTGCTCACCACCTGCGACTTCGTGCTGGCCGCCCATGCCCAGACCACGCCGGAATTCCTGCGCACCCACTTCCCCACCCAGACCAAGCTGGGCCCCGTGGAGCGCATACGCGACCTGGTGAACCTGCACCTGCCCGGCGTCACGCTGCGGCCCCTGCCCATTGCCCCGCGCGAGATTCCCTACCACGCGGGCTACAACTATTTCGAGGTGGACACCACGCACGATCTGTGGAACCAGCTGCAAAGCTCCGGCGGCCTTGCCATGCACGTCTCCGGCGAATTCCCCGACCTGCAACTGGAGTTCTGGGCCATCCGCCGCTGACGGCGCGACGCATCTTCCGACATGAACAGTTCCAACATCAGCCACCAAATGCCCTGGGGCGGCGACGCCGACACGGGCCGTGCCGAAGGTGCGGCCAGCGCCGCGCCCGCGCCTGCCGGCCAGGAGCCGCTGCGCTCCAACCTGCCCGACGTGGTCAGCGGCGGCAACCCGCTGGTGGCCGCCGCCAACCGGCTGCTGAACCTCATCCCCCAGATCCGCGCCATGGTCACCAACGAGGACCCGCGCGCGCTGCAACAACTGCTGCTCGAGCACATCCGCGAGTTCGAGCAGCGCGCAGGCGCCAGCGGCGTGCCCATGGAAACCATCATCGGTGCACGCTACTGCATCTGCACGGTGCTGGACGAAACCGCCGCCCAGACGCCCTGGGGCAGTGCCGGCGTCTGGCCCAAGCACAGCCTGCTGGTCGCCCTGCATAACGAAACCTGGGGCGGCGAGAAGTTCTTTCAGCTGCTGGCCCGCCTGGTGCAGACGCCGCACCAGCACATCGACCTGATCGAGCTGCTGTACTACTGCGTGATGCTGGGCTTTGAAGGCCGCTACCGCGTGATAGACAACGGCCGCGCCCAGCTTGAAACGCTGAAGGCGCGCCTGCTGCAGCTCATCGAATCCACGCGCGGCGACCGCAGCAGCCTGCTGTCCGTGCACTGGCGTGGCGTGCAGCGCCTGGCCTCGCCGCCCTGGGCCATGGTGCCGCTGTGGGTGGCCGCGGCCATCACCTTGCTGCTGGCGTTCTTCATCTACCTGTGGTTCAGCTACCGGCTGTCCAACAGTTCGGACGACCTGTTCGCCGCCATCAACGAGATCCGCTTCCCGCGCACCTCGGCGGCCGCCACCGTCGCCACGCTCAAGCCGCGGCTGCGCCAGTTCCTGGAGCCCGAGATCCGCGAAGGCCTGGTCAGCGTGCGCGACGAGGCCGACCGCAGCACCGTCATCCTGCGCGGCGACGGCCTGTTCGACCCGGCCGCCACCATCGTCAAGCCCCGCTACGTGCAGGTCATCCACCGCGTGGCAGCGGCGCTGGACGAAGTGCCGGGCAAGGTCGTCGTCAACGGCTACACCGACAACCTGCCCATACGCACGGCGCGCTTCCCGTCCAACTGGAACCTGTCGCAGGAACGTGCCCAGGCCGTGTCCCAGATGCTGGGCGGCTCGCTGCGCGACCGCCAGCGCCTGCATGCCGAGGGCCGTGCCGACAGCGACCCCGTCGCCCCCAACAACACGGCAGAAGGCCGGGCGCTGAACCGGCGGGTGGAAATCGTCCTGCTGGTCGCGCCCCAGCAACGTGACCAGCAACTGCAGGCCCTGCCTGCCGCACCCGAGACCAGGAACTGATCCCATGATCCGTCGCATCGCCTCATGGCTGTTCAACCGCTACATGCTGGAGCTTCTGGGCCTGGTGGCCCTGAGCCTGCTCATCTGGTTCGTCGGCCCGCTCGTCTTCATCCAGCCCTACCAGCCGCTGGGCAGCCCCACCGTGCGCTGGTGGATCATTGCCGGCCTGTTCATCCTCTGGTTCCTGCGCCTGCTGCTGCGCTGGTGGCGCGCACAGCGCATGAACGAACACCTCATGACCGGCCTGGCCCGCCTGACCTCGCCGCGCGAGGCGGACGGCACGCCCGCAGCAGGCTCCGAGGAAGTGGCCGAGCTGGAGTCGCGCTTCAAGGAAGCCCTGGACACGCTGAGCAAGACCCGCTTCGGCCAGACCGAAGGCGGCCTGTTCGGCCGCTGGAACAAGCGCTACATCTACCAGCTGCCCTGGTACCTGATCATCGGCTCGCCGGGTTCGGGCAAGACCACGGCCCTGATCAACTCGGGGCTGGACTTCCCGCTGGCGGCCCAGTTCGGCAAGCGCGCCATCCCCGGCATAGGCGGCACGCGCAACTGCGACTGGTGGTTCACCGACCAGGCCGTGCTGCTGGACACGGCCGGCCGCTACACCACCCAGGAAAGCGATGCGGAGCAGGACAAGGCAGCCTGGAAGGGCTTCATGCAGCTGCTCAAGCGCTTTCGCGGACGCCAGCCCGTCAACGGCGTGATCGTCACGCTCAGCGTGCAGGAACTGCTCAGTGCCAGCGACGCCGAGCGCGCCCAGCTGGCCCAGCTGATCGGCCTGCGCCTGAGCGAGCTGTGCGAGGAGCTGACCATCCGCTTCCCCGTCTACGTGCTGGTCACCAAGAGCGACCTGCTGGCGGGCTTCAACGAGTTCTTCGGCGCCATGAGCCGCGAGGAGCGCGCCCAGGTCTGGGGTTTCACCTATCCCTATGACGAAAAGACCCAGCGCTCGCCCGCCAGCGACCCGCAGGCCGCCAGCGCCCTGTACATGGAGGAGTTCGACGCACTGGTCGCCCAGATCAACCGCCTGCTGCCCCAGCGGCTGATGACCGAGCCCGACCTTGCGCGCCGCAGCCTGCTCTACGCACTGCCCCAGCAGTTTGCCGGCCTCAAGGACGTGGTGCGCGACACGCTGGATGCGGCGTTCTCCGCCTCGCGCTTCAAGGAAAAGCCGCTGCTGCGCGGCGTCTACTTCACCAGCGGCACGCAGGAGGGCATGCCCTTCGACCGCGTGATGTCGGCCCTGTCGCGCCGCTTTGCGCTGCGTGGCCGCTTGCCGGCCGATGCCGTGCCGCAGCAGGGCCGCAGCTACTTCCTGGAGTCACTGTTCAAGGACGTGATGTTCAACGAGTCCGGCCTGACCGGGCGCAACGCCAAGAAAGAGCGCCAGCTGCGCCTGATGCAGGCCGCCGGCCTGTGCGCGCTGCTGCTGGCCCTGGGCGGCGCGGCCCTGGCCTGGACGCTGAGCTACGAGAACAACCAGCGCTACCTGAACGAAGTGGCCGACAACGCCAGCACGCTGCGCCAGGCCGTGGAGGAATCCAAGGCCACCGATCCCGACAACGTGGTCGCCCTGGTGCCCATGCTCAACCACGCGGCGCGCGTGGCGCAGAGCAGCCGCTTCGAGGAATCGGCCCCGCTTGGCTGGCGCTGGGGCCTGCTGCAGGTGCCCAAGGTGCAGACGGCCGCCCACGCCACCTACCTGCGCCTGCTGGAAGACGCCTGGCTGCCGCGCCTGAGCAGCCATGTCGCGCGCTCGCTGCGCCAGGTCAGCACCGGCAGCCCCGAGGCCAGCTACGAAACGCTCAAGGCCTATCTCATGCTCTATGAGCCCGACCACTTCGACGCTACCTTCGTCAAGGCCTGGCTGCGCAGCGATTGGGAAAACACCCTGCCCCAGCATCTGGTGCAGGCCGGCCTGGTGGACCAGCTGTCCGAACACCTGGACCGACTCATCGACGGCCGCGTGGTGGTTTCCGCCCAGCCCATCGACGCCAACCTGGTCGCCGAAGTGCGCCAGCGCCTGGCCCAGATGTCACCCGCCCAGCGCGCCTACAGCCGCCTCAAGCAGCTGCTGAACACCGGCGACAAGCTGCCGCCCGACTTCAGCGTGGTGCGTGCCAGCGGTCCCGAGGCGCCCCAGGTCTTTGCGCGTGCCAGCGGCAAGCCGCTCACCCAGGGCATCAGTGGCCTGTTCACCTATGACGGCTACCACGGCCTCTTCCTGCACGAGCTGCCCAAGGTCACCACCTTGCTGGCCAAGGAGGAAACCTGGGTGCTGGGCCAAGCCGAAGGCCGGCGCAGCGTGGCCCAGGAAGTGCTCACGGGCCAGCTGGCCAACGAGGTCAAGCGCCTGTACCTGATGGAGTACGCGCGCCTGTGGGAAACCTTCCTGGCCGACATCCGCCCCATACGCACGGCATCGCTGGAGCAGGCCGGCGAGCAGGCCCGCCTGTACTCGTCCGCCAACTCCAGCCTGGAGCAGTTCATCCGCGCCGTGGCCCGCGAGACCACGCTGGCCCGCCGCCCGGACCAGCAGGAAGGCGGCAGCTCCGGCAGCACCAGCAGCTGGCTGGGCGAGAAACTGCAGCGCATCCGCGAGGAACAGCACCAGCTCAGCCGCCTGACCGGCAAGCCGCTGAACGTGGGCGGCATGCTGGCCACCGGCACGCTGGAGGCCGACATCGTGGACTTCCGCTTCCGCGAATACCGGCGCCTTGCCACCAGCAACGGCTCGGGCCCGGCGCCCATCACCGCCAGCCTGCAGGTGCTCAACGAGGCGGCGGCCGTCATCGCCTCGGCGCGCCAGCAGGTGATCCAGGGCGGCGGCGTGCCGCCCTCGCTGAGCGGCACGCTGGAGAAGGTGCGCTCGGAAGCCAAGCGCGTGCCGCCTCCACTCAACAGCATGTACGAAGCCCTGGCCACGTCCACCTCGTCCTTCGTGGGAAGCAGCGTGCGCAGCACGCTGGGCGGCAACCTCAACGCCACCATCGGCGACTTCTGCCGCCGGGCCATCCTGGGCCGCTACCCCTTCACGCGCAGCGCCACGCGCGACGTGACCACGGACGACTTCGCCCGCCTGTTCGCCACCGGCGGCACCATGGACGAGTTCTTCCGTACCCAGCTGCAGACCATGGTGGACATCTCCACCGTGCCCTGGACCTTCAAGCAGGGTGTGGACGGCACGCCGGTGGGGGGCTCTGCCTCGCTGGCCGCCTTCCAGCGCGCGGCCTCCATCCGCGACGTGTTCTTCCGCGCAGGCGGCAACACGCCCGGCATCCGGTTGGAGATCAAGCCGCTGGACATGGACGCCTCCATCTCCCAGATGGTGCTGGACGTGGACGGCGAAATCGTGCGCTACCAGCACGGCCCGCAAATCCCCAAGGCCGTCTCCTGGCCGGGCACGCGCGGCACCGGCCAGGCCCGGCTGCAGATCACGGCCGCCGGCGCCCAGAACACCGGCATCGTGACCGAAGGCCCCTGGGCGCTGCACCGCCTGTTCGACCGTGCCCAGATCCTGCCGGGCAACTCGCCCGAGCGTTTCACAGCCATCTTCACCATCGACGGACGCAAGCTGCGCATGGAAGTCACCACCAGCAGCGTCCTCAACCCATTCCGGCTCAAGGCCATGGAGGAATTCGAATGTCCGGACCGGCTGTGAACGCCATGACCCTCCAGCGACCCTGCGCCGCCTGGTGGGGCAAGCTGCCAAGCCAGGGCGATTTCGTCGGCCGGCGCATGCCCCACGCACTGACCATGCGCTGGGACGAATGGCTGCGCAACGGCATGGACCAGCTGCGCAGCGATGCGGCCGACAACTGGTCCACGCGCTTCGTGCACTCGCCGCTGTGGTTCTTCCTGTGCCCCGCCTCCATCCTGGGCCAGCCCATGGTGGGCGTGATCGGGCCCAGCTCCGACCGCATCGGCCGGCTCTTTCCGCTGGCCATCATGGCCACGGTGGACGGCAGCTCCGGCATGCCGGCGTCGGACCAGGACATCGAACGCTTTCTGAGCGGCGCCCGTGATGCGCTCATCGACGCGCGGCGCCTGCCCCTGTCAGCCCAGCAGCTCGATGAGCGGCTGGCCACCCTGCAATGGCCGTTCCAGCAGGACGGCCGCACGCCGGGCAGTACCTCCATCCACAGCCTGCTGGCGGACCTTGACATGGGCGCCTCGCAGGGCAACGCCGCGCGCCTGCCGCGCATGGACTGGCGCGCCTGCATGCGCCCGGGCTCCACCACCTCCGTCTGGTGGATCTCGGCCACGCCGCGCCACGCCCCTGACGAAGTGGTCCAGCACGAAGTGCTGCACCGCCGCCTGTTCACCCGGCTGTTCAAGGGCGCCTGAGTTCGTCCAGATCGCACCGTCCACTCCACACCATACCCAAGCAACACCGACCCGCCCATGGCCAATATCCAGGACCTGCTGACCGAGACCGCCGCCGAGCCGCCCTGCGGCCCGGACCTTACCTATGACAACGATTTCCAGGCCATGGAAAGCGCTGCGCAGGGCAAGGTAGAACAGCAGTTCGGCGACACCGTCATCCCCGCCGAGCCACCGGACTGGCGCGACGTGGAGCGCCAGGCCTCGGCCCTGATGCAGCGCACCAAGGACCTGCGCGTGGCCGTGCTGCTGTGCCGTGCCTGGACCATCCTGCACGGCCTGCCCGGCACGCTGCAGGGCCTGCAGCTGTGCGGCGCCCTGCTGGAGCGCCACTGGGAGCATGTCCACCCCCTGCCCGAGGATGGCGACGACTACTTCATGCGCATGAACGCCCTGGGCACCCTGTCGGACGTGACAGGCTTTGTGCGTGAACTGCGCAACGCCGACTTCCTGCGCGGCGCGCTGGGCCAGATCAGCGTGCGCGACGCCGAACTGATGGCCAAGGGCAACGTGCCCGAGGACCTGCCGCACCTGACCGCCGACGAATTGCGCATGGCCTCGGCCCGCGCGCATGCCGAGGGCCACGAAACCCTGCTGGCCGTCACCCCTGCGCTGCAGGAACTCGACCGGATCCGCGCCTGCTGCGAACAGCACCTGCCCAGCCACCAGCAGCCCGAGCTCGACGGCCTGCGCCAGCTGCTGCTGGCCCTCAAGCAATGGCAGCCCCAGTCCACAGGCGATGCCGACACGGACGCTGAAACCGATCCGGCCGCACAAACCGGCACAGAGGGCGGCACGGTGGCCCACCCCGCGCCAGGCTCGGCACCCGCCCCGGCGCGCAACCGCGAACAGGCGATTGCCCAGTTGCTGGAAATCGCCGCCTTCGTGGAGCGCACCGAGCCCTCCAACCCCGCCCCCCTGCTCATCCGCCGTGCCGCCCGCTTCATGCGCATGGGCTTCATGGACATCCTGCGCGAACTGTCGCCCGACAGTCTGGCCCAGGTGGAAGTGATCACGGGCGCCCACCTGCAGGAGCCGCAGACATGAGGGCCACACACGGACCTGCTGGACCCGGACTTCGCTTTCAAGGAGCTGGCTGCCCCATGACACCCACCCCATCCACCTGTTTCCACACGGCCTCTTGCGCCCTCAGCCCTTCGGTCCGCCGCAAGGCGGGACTCCAGGCTTTTTACTTCTGCGACCTATTTTTTTCTTGAAAGGAACACCCGCATGTCGCTCACCAAAACCGGCAAGAGTGGTCAGAAATTCATCGCGCGCAACCGTGCGCCGCGCGTGCAGATCGAGTACGACGTCGAGATCTACGGTTCGGAAAAGAAGGTGCAGATCCCCTTCGTGATGGGTGTGCTGGCCGATCTGTCGGGCAAGCCCGTCGATCCGCTGCCCGAAATCGCCGACCGCAAGTTCCTGGAAATCGACATCGACAACTTCGATGCGCGCATGAAGTCCATCAAGCCCCGCGTCGCCTTCCAGGTGGACAACACGCTGACGGGCGAGGGCAAGCTCAACATCGACCTGAGCTTCGAGAGCATGGAGGACTTCTCCCCCGCCGCCATCGCGCGGCGCGTGGGCGCGCTCAACTCGCTGCTGGAGGCACGCACCCAGCTGCACAACCTGCTTTCCTACATGGACGGCAAGCAGGGCGCCGAGGAGCTGATCGGCAAGGTGCTCAAGGACCCTGCGCTGCTCAAGTCGCTGGCCGCCGCGCCCAACATCACTGCCCCGCAGGCCTCGGGCCCTGCATCCGAGGCTTGAGGCAGCACATCAGGAAGGCAAGCACGTCATGAATACCGCAACCCAACTCGAACAATCGACCCAGGCGCTGGCCGGCAGCGAATTCGGCAGCCTGCTGCAAAAGGAATTCAAGCCCAAGACCGACCAGGCCCGCGAAGCCGTGGAAGCGGCCGTGCAGACGCTGGCCCAGCAAGCCCTGGGCTCGGCGATCACGCTGTCCAACGATGCCTACCAGACGGTGCAGGCCATCATTGCCGAGATCGACCGCAAGCTGTCCGAGCAGATCAACCGCATCATCCACCACGACGACTACCAGAAGCTCGAAGGTGCCTGGCGCGGTCTGCACCACCTGGTGACCAACACCGAGGTGGACGAGATGCTCAAGATCCGCGTCATGAACATCTCCAAGAAGGAGCTGCACCGCAATATGCGCCGCTTCAAGGGCGTGGGCTGGGACCAGAGCCCCGTCTTCAAGAAGGTGTACGAAGAGGAGTACGGCCAGTTCGGCGGTGAGCCCTTCGGCTGCCTGGTGGGCGACTACCACTTCGACCACAGCCCGCCGGACGTGGAGCTGCTCGGTGAAATGGCCAAGGTGGCTGCCGCGGCCCACTGCCCCTTCATCTCGGGCGCGGCGCCCGCCATCATGCAGATGGAATCCTGGCAGGAGCTGGCCAACCCGCGCGACCTGACCAAGATCTTCACCAACACCGAGTACGCCGCCTGGCGCAGCCTGCGCGAGTCCGACGACGCCAAGTACATCGGCCTGGCCATGCCCCGCTTCCTGGCACGCCTGCCCTACGGCGCGCGCACCAACCCGGTCGATGAATTCGACTTCGAGGAAGAAACCGACAGCGGCGACCACGGCAAGTACTGCTGGGCCAACTCGGCCTATGCCATGGCGGTCAACATCAACCGCTCGTTCAAGTACTACGGCTGGTGCACCTCCATCCGCGGCGTGGAATCGGGCGGCGCGGTGGACAACCTGCCGGCCCACACCTTCCCCACCGACGATGGCGGCGTGGACATGAAGTGCCCCACGGAAATCGCCATCAGCGACCGCCGCGAGGCAGAGCTCGCCAAGAACGGCTTCATGCCCCTGGTGCACCGCAAGAACTCGGACGTGGCCGCCTTCATCGGCGCCCAGTCGCTGGCCAAGCCCGCCGAGTACTACGACTCCGACGCCACGGCCAATGCCAACCTGTCGGCGCGCCTGCCCTACATGTTCGCCTGCTGCCGCTTCGCGCACTACCTCAAGTGCATCGTGCGCGACAAGATCGGCTCCTTCCGCGAGCGCACCGACATGGAGCGCTGGCTCAACGACTGGATCATGAACTACGTGGACGGCGACCCGGCCAACTCCTCGCAGGAGACCAAGGCCCGCAAGCCCCTGGCCGCCGCCGAGGTGCAGGTGCAGGAAGTCGAGGGCAACCCCGGCTACTACACCTCCAAGTTCTTCCTGCGCCCCCACTACCAGCTGGAAGGCCTGACCGTGTCGCTGCGCCTGGTGTCCAAGCTGCCTTCCGTGAAGCAGGGCGCGAAGTAAGACTGCCCGCCCACCTGGCTCCTGGTGCCGACACGCTCGCACCAGGGCCAGGCCCCATAACAAGAAACAGGCCTGGAGAAGCTTTCCCCTCCAGGACCCAACTCAGAGAGGCTTTTCATGCCCTGGAATGTAGACAACGCCGTCGCCACCCTGCAGACCAATGCCCGCGCCAGTTCGGCCGGCTACTGCGCGCGCTATGTGCGCGATGCGATCGGCGCTGGCGGCATCGCACTGCAGCGCACGCGCGATGCCAAGGACTACGGCACCAGCCTGGTGGCCGCCGGCTTCACACGCTACGACGCCATGCCCGAAGGTGGCTACAAGAAGGGCGATGTGGCCGTGATGCAGGGCTTCACCTCATCGCCCGCCGGCCACATGCAGATGTTCGACGGAAGCGTCTGGATCTCGGACTTCAAGCAGAACGGTTTCTGGGCAGGCCCCGGTTACCGCACCCATAAGCCCGCTTTCAAGATCTACCGCCATCCCTGATGCGCCCATTGAGCCACGCCATGAACGCCTGTTCCAAAGCTTTCTTCACCCTGCTGCTGGCCGGCACGGCCTGCGCCACGGTGCAAGCCGCCCCTGCCACGGCAGTGGACATGACCACCCTGTTCACCGACGCCCTGCATTGCCGCATCGAGTTTCCCGATGGCCGCGACGAAGCGCTGGCCCAGCGCCTGCGCGCCCAGGGCGTGACCGTGGTGGACCGCGCGCCCGGCGAAAGCTTGGACCTGCTCTACCTGTTTGCCACGCCGCTGGAGATCGATGGCACGCAGGTGTCCTCCATCACCGTGCGCGGCGGCAGCGGCAGCATTGTCGCGGCGCGCGCCACGGGCAGCCTGCAGGCCCTGGTCCAGCGCACCAAGGCCCGGCCACAGGCACGCGGCAGCTGGAGCCTGGAAGGTTTCGGCGAACTGCCCGCCCAGTACGCACGCGCCATGCCGCTCAGAAAGGGCGTGGACGAGACGCCACCGCGCATCGTCATCGGCCATGTGGCCGGCGAGGCGCCCGACGCCGTGCGCTGGGGCTGCCGCTCCTACGACGACTGACCGGGGCGCAGCCGCACCCCGCCCCTCTCTTTTTCCTGCGTTTTCACCATGCCCCTGCCCAGCTTCACCTCACAGCTTTCCCTGGACGAGCAACTCAAGGCCCTGAAGGACCAGATCCGCCAGGCCCCGGCCTCGGCGCCCCTGCGCGTCTACTACTTCCAGCTGCTGTGCGTGCTGGGCGAATGGCAAAAGGCGCTGGAGCAGCTGCAGCTGTGCGCGCAGCTCGACCCCTCGTGCGAGCCCATGGCGCGCGCCTACCGCGAGGCCATCCGCTGCGAAGTGCTGCGCGCCGAGGTCTTCGCCGGCAAGAAAAAGCCCTTTCTCATGGGCGAGCCCGCGCAATGGCTGGCCTGCCTGATCGACGCCCTGGCCCATGAAGGAGCAGCTGCCCAGGACCTGCGCGCCCGCGCCCTGGACGAAGCGCCCGCCACCGCAGGCCACATGGGCGAGCACCGCTTCGAATGGCTGGCCGACAGCGATACCCGCCTGGGGCCCGTCTGCGAGCTGCTGGCGCACGGCAGCTACTACTGGCTGCCCTTCGACGCCATTGCACAGATCGGCTTCGAGCCCGTGCAGGACCTGCGCGACCTGATCTGGCTGCCCTGCGAGGTCACGCTGCGCGAGGGCGGCGCACTGCAGGGCTTCATGCCCGCGCGCTATCCGCTGGCGCCCGGCGATGACGACGCCGTCCGCATGTCGCGCCGCACGCAGTGGAGCCCGCTGGATGCAGGCTCCTCCGATCCTGACGAATCCTCGGGCCACGTGGCCGGCCACGGCCAGCGCACCTGGGTCACCGACTCCGAGGACTTTCCCATGCTGCAGGTGCGCCAGCTCACGCTGAGCACCGCCGCCTGATCCCCCGCCTCTTTTTTTTCACCCGCAAGACCAGACACCTGCCCACAATGTCCGCATCGATTGCCTTCACCCTCTTCCAAGTCAACTACGCCAAGTCCATCGCCGATGAGATGGAACGGCGCCAGCTGGATGTCCTGGTGCTCACGCCCCTGGAGTACCTGGGCATCCTCGCGGACAAGGCACGCATCGACCCGCGGCTCGCCTCCCGGCTGCACGCCATCCTGGCGCAGACGCCGCTGGGCGAGTACTGGACCAAGGTGATGAGCCCCAACGTGGGCGAGCCCTGGGTCGCGCCTGCGGCCCTGGGCTCCATGGATGCCTACATGATCGCCAGAACCCTGCAGGCCCTGGGCATGGCCGGCGTGGGCTCCTACGTCAAGACCACGTCCAGCGGCACCTACATCATCATCAGGGGCCATGCGGGCCTGCGCGGCCACCTGCTGCGCGGCACGCGCTACCTGGCCTCCAACCCGCGCATGGTGCAGATGGGCCTGGGCATGCGCGGGCTGCAGAACGTGGCCAGGGGCGGCTTCATCCTGGGCGTGGTGGTCTCCAGCCTCATCGAGTCGCTGGACTTCATGTTCAACGACGAAAAGACCATGCACGACCTGGTCGGCGGCATTGGCGTGGAGGCCGTCAAGGCCGGCCTGGCCACCATGGTGGGCCTTGGCATAGGCGCTGCCGTGGCTGGCGCCACCGCCGTGGCCGTGCTCCCGCTGGCGGCCATGGCCGTGGCCGTGCTGGTCACAGGCATGGCGCTGAATGCAGCCGACCAGAAATGGCAGATCAAGCAAAAGGTGATTTCCGCCCTGAAATCCCTGACCGATGACACGCCCCAAGGCCTGTACCGCGTCAACACCCAGTCGCCCGAATGGAAGAAGCTGAACCAGGACAACGGTCAGCAGCCCGACGGTGACATCGCCTGCGCGCCCGGCCCCGGCAGTACCGGCCTCTTGTGCAGCATCAACCGCCAGAAGTGACAGGGACCGAATACTCCATGCAAGACCGCGTCCGCCAGAACCGCAGGAACGCCATCTGGGCCATCCCCCTTGGCATGGCCCTGCTCGCGGCCAATGCGTACCTGGTGCTGGCGGAGATTGCGCCCGACATCCGGGGCCTGCTCGATCGCGCGCCCGCCGTCAGGATCACGCCGCTGTCGCCACTGGCCATCACAGCGCTGGCCTTCCCACTGGTGATGGTTGCAGCGGTCATCGCCAATGCCATTCCCTGCAGCAAGACCGTGCTCAAGAAGGTGGAGTACGCACTGATGGGCGTCCTCGCCATCAATGTGCTTTCCATTGCCGTGTCCTTTCTGGTGATTGCGCCACTGCAGCACTACGCCATGCCCCGAATGGGATACGAGCGCTGCAACATTCTTCAAGGCCATCCCAGCATGTACTTCACCGACTGGGTCAGCAACCCCGCATGGTGCGTGCGCGGCAAAAGCCGGGAATGGGTGAATGAGCAGGCGCTGCGGGGAAAAGAGTCCTCCAGCCTGCCCTCCCTTTCCAGCCACTTCAGCTCCTGAGGACCCTGCATGCGCCCCAGTCCCCTCAACCCCATGCCCACGCTGCGCACACGCCAGAACCAGGCGACCGCAGCCAAGGACCGGCTGCAGCCCGCCCTGCTGGACCGGCTGACCGACCATGAGCCCCATCTGCGCACCGAGCGGCCCGACGCGGTCTTCGTGAACGAATCCCGCCTGCGCGAGGCCCTGCTGCGCGACCTGGGCTGGCTGCTCAATGCGCGCGATGCCTGGGACCACGTGGAGATGGAGGGGCTGGAGCATGTGCAGCGCTCGGTCATCAACTACGGCATGCCGCCGCTGGCCGGCCAGCTGCTTTCCGAGCTGGACTGGAGCCATGTGGAGCGCAGCATCCGCGAAAGCATCCTGGCCTTCGAGCCGCGCATCCTGCCCAAGACGCTGGCCGTGACGCTGCTGGCCTCCACCGAGCAGCTCAACCACCACAACACGCTGCAGTTCGAGATCCGCTGCCAGTTCTGGTCCATGCCCTATCCGCTGGAGCTGCTGCTCAAGACCAGCCTGGACCTGGAGACCGGCCAGGTCTCGCTGCAAAACCTCAGGGCCTGAGCCCGGACGCCGCCACATACCATGAATCCCCGCCTCGTCGAGTACTACAACCGCGAACTGGCCTATCTGCGCGAGCTGGGCGCCGAGTTCGCCGCCGCCTTCCCCAAGGTGGCGGGCCGCCTTTCCCTGCACGACACCGATGTGGCCGACCCCTATGTGGAGCGCCTGCTGGAAGGCTTCAGCTTTCTGAGCGCGCGCATCCAGCTGAAGATGGATGCGGAGTTTCCGCGCCTGTCCCAGCGCATGATGGAGATGGTCTGCCCCCACTACCTGGCGCCCACGCCATCCATGGTGGTAGTCCAGCTCAAGCCCAGCGCCAAGGAAGGCAACCTCGTGGACGGCTTCACCCTGCCCTCTGGCAGCGTGCTGCGCACCCACAAGTCACAGGAAGAGCAGACCATCTGCGAATTCCGCACCGGCGGGCCGCTGACGCTGTGGCCGCTGGAGATACGCCAGGCGCGCCTGGGCGGCCCGGCGCTGGACCTGCCCCATGCGCTGGTGCCCCAGCTGGGCGAGGCCGGCGGCCACCTGCGCCTGCAGCTGGCCACGCTAGACGCCTCGCAGTGCATGCAGCTGGCGATGGACCAGCTGTGGGTCTACATCCATGCGGGCGATGTCGTCGCCTCTCACCTGCAGGAGCTCATCCACACGCAGACGCTGGCCATCGTTGTCCACCACCCGCAGGACCCGCGCCAGGTCTGGGACGTGCTGCAGCCCGATGCACTGCGGGCCGAAGGCCATGACAGCGAGCAGGCGCTGATTCCCTATTCGCATCGCGCCTTCCAGGGCCACCGTCTGCTGCACGAGTACTTTGCGTTTCCCGCGCGGCAGCGGTTCTTCTCGATCAACGGCCTGTCGCGCAGCATGCGCCGCATTGCCCATGACGGCGTGGGCATCACCGTGCTGCTGCGCCGCGCCGCGCCCACGCTGGAGCCGCAGATCGACGCGGCCAAGCTGCTGATGCACTGCATTCCGGCCATCAACCTGTTCGAGTACACGGCGGACCGCCTGCATGTGGCCTCCAACGTGCACGAGTACCACGTCATTCCCGACCGCACGCGGCCGCTGGACTTCGAGGTCTACGGCGTGCAGGCCGTCACCGGCCACCACGAAGGCAAGACCCAGGACCGCGAATTCGCGCCGCTGTACGCATCCACGCACGGCCTGCACTCCACCGAGCAGGCCTACTTCACCACGCGGCGCGAGCCCCGGCTGTTTTCCGAGCGCAGCCTGCGCAGCGGCCCGCGCACGCAGTACCTGGGCTCGGAAGTCTTCATCTCCCTAGTGGACCAGCGCGAGGCCCCGTTCTCCGACGACCTCAAGCAGCTGTCCATGCACACCCTGTGCACCAACCGCGATCTGCCCCTGCTCATGCGCGTCAACCAGCCGGGCGGCGACTTTGCGCTGCAGGAATCGGCGCCCGTGGAATGGGCCCGCGCCATCGCCGGCCCCAGCGCGCCCATCCCCGCCGTGGCCGACGGAGGCCTGACCTGGCGATTGATCTCCCACCTGAGCCTGAACTACCTGGCCATGACCGATCTGTCCGACGAGGAAGGCGCGGCCACGCTGCAGGAGCTGCTGCGCCTTTACCTGGACCTGGGCAACCACCAGTTGGCCGGGCAGATCGCCGCCATCCAGGGCATGCGCATCGAACCCATCACGCGCCGCCTGCCCCAGCACCGGCAACTGGTCTACGGCCGCGGCGTGGGCGTACACCTGAGCGTGGACGAGCCGGCCATGGCCGGCGTCAGCCCCTGGCCCCTGTCCAATGTGCTGGAGCGATTCTTCGCCCGCCATGTGGGCGTCAACAGCTTCACCGAGCTGCAGCTGCACTCGCGCCAGCGCGGCCCCGTCGCGCGCTGGACTCCGCGCCCCGGACAAAGGCCTGGCATATGAGCAACGCCGCCCACGCCCCCCTGCCCGAACCGGAACACCTCCAGTCTTCGGCTCCGGCTCCAGTGCCGGCGCCCGCGCGTGCGCCCGTGCAGGCCACCGGGCCCGAAGACGCCCGGGCGCGCCTGTTCTGGCAGCGCCTGAGCGCCAAGCCCTACCAGTTCGACCTGATGCACAGCCTGCGCTACCTGCAGGCACGCCATCCCGCGCTGCCGCGCCTGGGCCAGGCCACGCGCCCCAAGGACGAGCCGCTGCGCCTGGGCCAGGACCCGTCGCTGGCCTTCGCCCCCGCCACCATTGCCGAAATCCTGCCCTCGCGCGCCGGCGAGCCCGAGCGCATGACGGTCTGGAACTTCGGCCTCTACGGCCCCAACGGCCCGCTGCCCACGCACATCACCGAATACGTGCGCGAGCGCCTGCGCCAGCATGACGACGCCACGCTGGCACGCTTTTCCGACATCTTTCACCACCGCATGCTGCTGCTGCTGTTCCGCGCCTGGTCGGACGCACAGCCCACCGCATCGCTGGACCGCCCGGGCGAAGACCCCTTTGGCCGCTACATAGACAGTTTCATAGGCGCCGGCCTGCCCAGCCAGCGCGCGCGCGACGACGTGCCAGACCACGCCAAGCGCTTCATGGCCGGCCATCTGACTCGCTGGACGCGCAACCCCGAAGGCCTGTGCCAGGCCCTGTCGCACTACTTCCAGATTCCCGTGAAGCTGGAAGAAAACTGCCTGCACCACCTGGAGCTGGAGCCCGAGCAGCAGACCCGGCTGCAGGGCCGCCCCTGCAACTCGCGCCTGGGCGTGGACGCCGTCGTGGGCTCGCGCGTGCCCGATGCGCAAAGCAAGTTCCGCCTGGTGCTCGGCCCGCTGGGCCTGGAGCAATACCGGCAGCTGCTGCCCCAGGCCGCACTGTTCCAGACCCTGGTGGACTGGGTGCGCAACTACCTGGGCATCGAATTCGCCTGGGACTACGTGCTGGTGTTGCGCCGCCAGGAAGTGCCTGCCGCCCGGCTGGGCAGCAGCACCCAGCTGGGCTGGACCACCTGGCTCACCCATGCCGAGCCGGCACAGGACGCGCGCGACTTCCGCCTGGACCCCGAAGCCTGGCTTCGCCAGCGCCGCCAGCCCGTGCGGGGCCGGCGCCCCGGCCCCAGCCCTCGAACCACTGAATCACCGAACCGCTGAATCACCACTTCCCTGCTCGCACACATGCCCACCGTACAGATCAAGTTCCCGCACAACGCCCCGGTCCCTTCCACGCTGACGCTGGTCGAAGGCAACCGCCTGCGCGTCAAGATCGAGGCCGTCGCAAAGACCTACAAGCTGGGCGCCAGGATCGATGCGCCCAGCATTCTTGCGGCCCAGCCCCCCGTACACAACGCCCGCGCCGACAGCTGGCAATTCGACTTCGTGGCGCAGCAGCCCGGGCTCACCAAGCTCAGCATCGTGGCGGTGCAGGGAACCGGGCTCAGCGTCATGCCCGCAGCCATCACCGTGCAGGTGGAGAAAAGCATTTCGCTGCCTGCGGAGAAGACGACGGAGGGGATGCTGGTGCGCCTGCTGCTGGCCGAGAACTTCTCGCCAGACGGCGCCCCCCGAAACGTCGCATGGAAAGCTTCCGACGTCCTGACGTCCATGCGCTGGATGCGCCGCGTCATCGAGAACCGGCTCAAGAGCGGCAAGCCCGAGGAGTTCATGGCCCGCGGTGCAACCACCATCGCCGACATCATCAAGGCCAACGACCGAGGCATGGTGCAGTTCCATGGCTTTCCGACCTATCCCACGCTGAACCAAAACATGCAGGAAAACCTCACGGACTACCTGCAGATCGCCAACAACGGCCTGCATGGCAAGCGGACGGCGTACCAGCAGTTTGTACAAGCGGCCATCACTGTTGCCTCCGAACCGCTCGCTGCGGATCCCACAAGCACCGGCCTGTATGCCTGGCGATCGGAAGGCAGTGGTTCGCCCGGTCCGGATTTCAAGGTGCACGCCACGCTCATGGGCAACACCTTCTACACCCATGCCCGACTGCGCAAGCAGGACTGAAGACCCTGTCCCACCAACTCCCGACACCATGCCCATGCCACAACCCAAGAGTTCCTGGCTACCCGCCTGCCGCATACGATGGACTGCATGTCTAGTGGCCACGCTGGCTCTGTCTGTCTCCGCGCCTGCCCATACATCTGAAGCGGCAGACAACGCCACCGCTACGCCAACACCAGCAGCACCCCGAGATCCCGTTCCCGCCGACTTTTCGCGCCCCAGCAAGGCAAGCATCCCCTCGCCCACCGTGCTGCGCGCCTACCTTCAGCTCAAGGAAAGGCGTGCAGGCACATCCATGGCGGGGAGGCCCCAGCACTTTTGCTTTGTCCAACAGCGCTCCACGCCACCTGAAGATCCAGGACCCTTCGTCTGGATGATCTGGCAAGACGGCGGCGAGATTCTCAATCTGGGTCGGCTGCCGGCCCAGGTCCACGCGACGGCGCAAGAGGCCGAAGAAGACGGCCAAGGCTTGGCACGAAGCAAGTCCATCCACCTCGCCACAGACGTCCGTGAAACGGCAGAGGAAATCTCCGGTAGCAGCTTCCTCGTCGAACGCGCCTGGGTGAACAGACTGCTGGCGCAGTGCAAGGCCAAGGGCCGCACCATCAAAGTGGCTCCTGCCCGATAGCCGCATGCCGCATATCGGACGCAACCGCTTTCCCGGGCCATGCCGTGTCAGGCAAGGCCGTCGCCTGCTCGCAAGGTGTCTGCTGGCCACCCTGGCGGGATCGGCCCTGCCTTTGCTGGCAGCGCCTGAAAGCGGGCGGGCCTCCGATTTCTCGCGTCCGGCGCAATCCCTGGTTCCTTCTCCAGCCGCCCTGCGTATCCATTTGAAGAGCCGCCAGGCATCGACTGGCCACGGAAAGCCTGCAGCCCTCCAGCGCTTTTGCTTCGTGCAACAGCACAACCGCAGCGCAGTCCCTGCGCGATCGTCGGTCTGGATGGTCTGGCTCGAAGGTGGCCAGATCGCCAATCTGGGACAGCGCCGCTTCACCGCCAAACCATCGCCGGATGAAGCGCAATGGGATGGCGATGCCTTGTCCGAAGCCAAGGCCATCCACCTCGCCACCGACGTCCGTGAAACGGCGCAGGAAATCACCGGCAGCAGCTTCCTCGTCGAACGCGCCTGGGTCGACCGGCTGCTGGCGCAGTGCCAGGCCAAGGGCCGCAAGGTCGAAGTCTGCCCCCTCCGCTAGCCGGCATGCCCGGCCCCCATTCATCCACTTTTTTCCGCACCCAAGACCCATGACAGAAATCAGCCGCCAATCCCTCTTCGGCAAGCTCAACCCGCTGCTGTTCAAGTCGCTGGAAGGCGCCACCGTGTTCTGCAAGCTGCGCGGCAATCCCTATGTGGAGCTGGTGCACTGGCTGCACCAGCTGCTGCAGGAAAACGATTGCGACCTGATCCGCATCCTGCGCCACTTCGACATCGCATCCGACCGCCTGGCCGCCGACGTGCTGCGCCGCCTGGACCAGCTGCCGCGCGGCGCCACCTCGATCAGCGACTTCTCCGAGCACATAGAGACCGCCATCGAGCGCGGCTGGGTCTATGCCACGCTGATGTTCAACGACAGCCAGATCCGCAGTGCCTATCTGCTGTCGGGCATGGTGCGCACGCGCTCGCTGGCCAATGAGCTGCGCTCCATCTCGCGCGAATTCGACAAGATCTCCGAGCCCGCGCTCAGCGATGCCTTCGCCCGCCTGCTGCCCGACTCGCCCGAGGCACGCATGCGCGCGGCCGATGGCAGCGGGCTGGAAGGCACGCCGGGCGAAGCCAGCCAGGCCACGGGCACCGCGCCCGGCCAGGGCGGCGCGCTGCAGCAATACACCGTGGACCTGACGGCCCGCGCCAAGGCGGGCGAGCTGGACCCGGTCACGGGCCGCGACGACGAAGTACGCCAGATGGTGGACATCCTGCTGCGCCGCCGCCAGAACAACCCCATCCTGGTGGGCGAGGCCGGCGTGGGCAAGACCGCCGTGGTCGAAGGCCTGGCCCTGCGCATCGCCCAGGGCGACGTGCCGCCGCCGCTGCAGGGCGTGGAGCTGCGCGTGCTGGACGTGGGCCTGCTGCAGGCCGGCGCCAGCATGAAGGGCGAGTTCGAGAACCGCCTGCGCGGCCTGCTGGACGCCGTGCAGTCCAGCACCACGCCCATCGTGCTCTTCATCGACGAAGTCCACACCCTGGTGGGCGCGGGCGGCCAGGCCGGTACGGGCGATGCCGCCAACCTGCTCAAGCCCGCCCTGGCGCGCGGCACGCTGCGCACCATCGGCGCCACCACCTGGGCCGAGTACAAGAAATACATCGAAAAAGACCCGGCCCTGACCCGCCGCTTCCAGCTCGTTCAGGTGCACGAGCCCGACGAGCCCAGCGCCGTGGACATGCTGCGCGGCGTGGCCGCCAAGCTGGAAAACCACCACCAGGTGCGCATTGCGGCCGACGCGGTGGCTGCGGCCGTCAGCCTGTCGCACCGCTACATTCCCTCGCGCCAGCTGCCCGACAAGGCCGTCAGCCTGCTGGACACGGCCTGCTCGCGCGTGGCCATGGCCCTGCATGCCACGCCCGCCCAGCTGGAAGCCGTGCAGCGCCGCATCGAGGCCCTGGGCGTGGAGCAGGAAGTGCTGCTGCGCGAGGCAGCCCTCGGCCTGCCCACGGCCGAGCGCCTGCAGGCGCTGGAAACCGACCTGGCCAGCCTGCGCGACCGCCAGGCCACGCTGGCCGAGCGCTTTGGCCAGGAAAGCGCGCTGGCCCGCCGCATCCTGGAAACCGAGGCCGCCCTCATGGGCCTGAAGCCGCCCGTCTTCTCCACCGGCGCCGCCGCAGACCCGTCCGCTGCGGCACCGGAGACGGCCGCCGAAGCCACCGCAACCGAACCTGCCGAGCCCCCCAGCGTGGCCTCGCTGGAAGCGCTGCGCCGCCAGCTCGCCGAGCTGCAGGGCGATGCCCCGCTGCTGCAGCCCGTGGTCGATGCCGGCGTGGTCGCCGCCGTCGTGGCCGAGTGGACCGGCATTCCCGTGGGCCGCATGGTGCGCGACGAGGTGCAGTCCGTGCTCTCGCTGGCAGACACGCTGGAGAAGCGCGTCATCGGGCAGCGCCATGGCCTGGAGGCCATCACGCGCCGCATCCAGACCTCGCGCGCGCGGCTGGACGACCCGGGCAAGCCCATCGGCGTGTTCCTGCTGGCCGGTCCCTCGGGCGTGGGCAAGACCGAGACGGCGCTGTCCCTGGCCGAAGCCCTGTATGGCGGCGAGCAAAACCTCATCACCATCAACATGAGCGAGTTCCAGGAGGCGCACACCGTCTCCACCCTCAAGGGCGCGCCACCGGGCTACGTGGGCTACGGCGAAGGCGGCGTGCTCACCGAGGCCGTGCGCCGCCGCCCCTACAGCGTGGTCCTGCTCGATGAAATCGAAAAGGCCCACTCCGACGTGCACGAGATGTTCTTCCAGGTCTTCGACAAGGGCTGGATGGAAGACGGCGAGGGCCGCTACATCGACTTCAAGAACACCGTCATCATCCTGACCTCCAACGTGGGCTCGGACCTGATTGCCAACATGTGCCGCGACCCGGACCTGGCGCCCACGCCGGAAGGCCTGGCCCAGGCCGTGCGCCAGCCGCTGTTGCAGACCTTCCCGGCCGCGCTGCTGGGCCGCCTGACCGTCGTGCCCTACTACCCCATCTCCGACGCCATGCTGGAGCAGATCATCCGTCTGCAGATGCTGCGCATACAGCGGCGCATCGAGGAACGCCACGGCGCGCAGTTCAGCTTCGACGAAGCCGCCGTGGACCTGGTGCGCCGCCGCTGCAGCGAGGTCGAGTCCGGTGCGCGCATGGTGGACGGCATCCTCACCCAGAACCTGCTGCCGCGCATGGCCACCCACTTCCTGCAGGCCACCGTGGAAGGCCAGGAACTGCAAAGCCTGCACGCCAGCGCCAGCGGCGACGACTTCACGCTGGACGTGCGCACCCGCGCTGCGGAGCCCGCATGAGCGGGCGCCGTCTTCCACGCGCCACCACGGCAGTGATTGCAGCCGCGCTGCTGGCCGCCCCGGCCGCGCAGGCGCTGGACCTGGGCGCCATCGGCCAGGCTGCCGACACCGTGCAGCGGGCCTCGGGCGCCGCCACGGCCGGCCAGCAGGCGCTGGAGGCCGGCCG
>NZ_LFJT01000034.1:0-65324 GCF_001682645.1 Delftia sp. JD2 | reverse complement strand
GGCCGAGGCCGAAGCCGCCGCCGCGCGCGCCGCGCAGGCCGCGCCCATTTGGGCCGGCACACCGCCCGCCGCCCGTGCCGACGCGCTGGCCCGCGCCGCCGACCTGCTGGAGCAACGCAGCCAGCCTCTGATGGGCCTGATCATGCGGGAGGCAGGCAAGACCCTTTCCAACGCCGTGGCCGAGGTCCGCGAGGCCGTGGACTTCCTGCGCTACTACGGCGCCCAGGCGGCCGCGCATTTCGACAACGCCGCGCAGCGCCCGCTGGGCGTGGTGCTGGCCATCAGTCCCTGGAATTTCCCCCTGGCCATCTTCTGCGGACAGGTGGCTGCGGCCCTGGCCGCCGGCAACACGGTGCTGGCCAAGCCTGCCGAGCAGACACCGCTGACGGCCGCCGCCATGGTGGCCCTGCTGCACGAGGCTGGCGTGCCGCGCGACGCGCTGCAGTTGGTGCCGGGCACGGGCGAGACCGTGGGCGCGGCCCTGGTGGCCCATGCCCAGGTGGCGGGCGTGATGTTCACGGGTTCCACCGAGGTGGCGCGCCTGATTGCACGCCAGCTGTCCCGCCGCCTGTCGCCTGCAGGCCGCACCATTCCACTGATTGCCGAGACTGGCGGCCAGAACGCCATGGTGGTGGACTCCTCGGCCCTGGCCGAGCAGGTGGTGGCCGATGTGCTGGCCTCGGCCTTCGATTCGGCCGGCCAGCGCTGCTCTGCCCTGCGCCTGCTGTGCCTGCAGGACGAGGTGGCCGACCGCACGCTGACCATGCTGCGCGATGCGCTGCAGGAGTGGAACCTGGGCAACCCCGACCGCCTGAGCACCGATGTGGGCCCCGTGATCGACGACGCGGCGCGCCGCCAGATCGAGCAGCACATAGAGCAGATGGCCGCGGCGGGCCAGAAGGTCACCCGCGTGGAACGCAAGGACGGCGTGCTCAACGGCCACTACGTGGCCCCGGCCCTCATCGAGATCGACAGCACCACGCGCCTGCAGCGCGAGGTCTTCGGCCCCGTGCTGCATGTGATCCGCTTCAAGCGCGAGCAGCTGGACGCGCTGGTCGATGGCATCAACGCCACCGGCTACGGCCTGACCTTCGGCGTGCACAGCCGCATCGACGAGACCATTGCCCACCTCACCCAGCGCGTGCATGCGGGCAACATCTATGTGAACCGCAATGTGATCGGCGCCATGGTGGGCGTGCAGCCCTTTGGCGGCATGGGCCTGTCCGGCACCGGCCCCAAGGCCGGCGGCCCGCTGTACCTGCACCGACTGGCGCAGGGGCCGGCCAGCGCGGCGCTGTCCGTCTTTGTGCGGGCCGAGTCGGCCGCCCAGGCACCGCTGCAATTGCTGGGCCTGCTGCGCGAGACGCTGTCCAAGGCACCGCCCCAGGACATGTCCGCCGATGAGCAGGTGCAGGCCCTGGCCGCCTGCGACGAGGCCCTGGCCGCCTCGCGCCTGGACGCCGCCATGCTGCTGCCCGGCCCCACGGGCGAATCCAACCGCTACCGCCTGCTGCCGCGCGGCCCCGTCTGGGCACTGCCGCGCACGCCGCTGGGCCTGGTGGCCCAGGTGGCAGCAGCCCTGGCCAGCGGCAACGCCTGCCATGCCGTGCTGCCCGACAACGGAACAGGCGCCGACAGCGGCTGCGCCGCCACCTGGCAGGCGCTGCGCGCCGCTGCGGGCGATGCCGGTGTGCCATGGCTGCACAGCGCCAGCGCCGACTCCCTGGCCGATTCGGCAGCGCCCATGGCGGCCTTGCTGTTCGAGGGCGACGGCGACGCCCTGCTGCAGGTCTGCGCCCAGGTCGCCGCGCGCGACGGTGCCCTGGTGCGCGTGGAAAGCCGCAACAGCGACGAGCTGCATGCGGGCCGCGGCTATGACCTGGCCGCGCTGCTCCACGAGCAATCCATCAGCACCAATACCGCCGCCGCAGGCGGAAACGCTCAACTGATGACCATGGCTTGAACCGCCGGGGCCGGCACAACCGGCCCCTGGCAAGCGCCCCGCACCACCCGAAAAAAACACGACCAACGCAGGACACTTCAATGCAATTCAACTGGAACGACCCGACGGCGATCATGTTCGCCATCTACCTGGTCGCCATGCTCGGCATCGGCGCCATCGGCTACTTCAGCACCAAGAATCTTTCCGACTACATCCTGGGCGGCCGCAGCCTGGGCAGCTTCGTGACGGCGCTGTCGGCCGGCGCCTCGGACATGAGCGGCTGGCTGCTGATGGGCCTGCCCGGCGCCATCTACCTGTCGGGCCTGTCGGAAGCCTGGATCGCCATCGGCCTGATCCTGGGCGCCTACCTGAACTGGCGCCTGGTGGCGGCGCGGCTGCGCCTGTACACCGAGCGTGCCGGCAATGCGCTGACCCTGCCCGACTACCTGGCCAACCGTTTCGAGGACCACTCCAACGTGCTGCGCATCGTGACGGCCGTGGTGATTCTGGTGTTCTTCACGCTGTACTGCGCCTCGGGCGTGGTGGCGGGCGCGCGCCTGTTCGAGAACATGTTCGGCATGCCCTACAGCACGGCCCTGTGGGTGGGCGCGCTGTGCACCATCGCCTATGTGTTCATCGGCGGCTTCCTGGCCGTGAGCTGGACGGACACCATCCAGGCCTCGATGATGATCACGGCCCTGATCCTGGCGCCCGTGATCGCCTGGCTGGCCGTGCAGGGCCATCTGCAGCCGGGCCAGGACCTGCACGCCATCGTGGCGGCAGAGAAGTTCGACCTGTTCCGTGGCGCCAGCTTCGTGGGCGTGGTCTCGCTGCTGGCCTGGGGCCTGGGCTACTTCGGCCAGCCGCACATCCTGGTGCGCTTCATGGCGGCCTCGTCGGTGCAGACCATTCCCTCGGCCCGCCGCATCAGCATGACCTGGATGATCCTGTGCCTGGCCGGCGCCGTGGCCGTGGGCTTCATCGGCATCCCGTACTTCGCGGCCAACCCCGGTGGCGCCGCCGCCGTGAACGCCAATGCCGAGACGGTGTTCATGGAGATCACCAAGCAGCTGTTCAACCCCTGGATCTCGGGCGCGCTGCTGGCAGCCATCCTGGCGGCCGTGATGAGCACGCTGTCGTGCCAGCTGCTGGTGTGCTCCAGCGCGCTGACCGAAGACATCTACCGCACCTTCCTGCGAAAGAACGCCAGCCAGATCGAACTGGTCTGGATCGGCCGCGCCATGGTGCTGCTGGTGGCCTTGATCGCCATCGCCATCGCCAGCAACCCCGACTCCAAGGTGCTGGGCATGGTCAGCTACGCCTGGGCCGGCTTCGGCGCCGCCTTCGGCCCGGTGATCATCCTGTCGCTGTTCTGGAGCCGCATGACGCGCGGCGGCGCGCTGGCCGGCATCATCACCGGCGCCGTGACCGTGCTGGTGTGGAAGCAGTTCGGCTGGCTGGGCCTGTACGAGATCATCCCCGGCTTCATCCTGGCCTGGCTGGCCACGGTGGTCGTCAGCCGCATGGGCCCTGCGCCTTCGCAAAGCATCCTGAAAGCGCATGCGGCGGTGGAGAGCGAGTTCGAGCGGATCGGGGCACGCTGAGCCGTGCGCACGAAGACGGCACCCCTGCCATGACGCAAAACGCCCGATGCCTGCGCCTCGGGCGTTTTTGCTTTGATGCACGCACTCGAAAGGCCATACAGCCGCTTTACGCCTTCGGCATGCCTGTATAAAATTTTATACAAGGATCTTCCATGGAGCAGGACAAAGACATCCGCTGGGTCGGATCCTCATACGACGATCTGCGGGACTTTCCCGCAGGCCCCAGGCGAGATGCGGGCTTTCAGTTGAGCAAGGTTCAGGCAGGCCAGGAACCGGAGGACTGGAAACCCTTCGACGACGTGGGCGCCGGGACACGGGAGATCCGCGTGAGGGACGCCAGCGGAGCGTTCCGGGTGATGTATGTGGCCAAGTTCGAGGAAGCGGTCTATGTATTGCACTGCTTCCAGAAGAAATCACAGGTGACAAGCCGGCACGACAAGGACATCGCATCGGCGCGCTACCGTGCCGTGGTCCACATGAGAAAGGCCAACAAATGAAGATCGATACAGAAATCCGCCATGTGACCAAGGCGAAGGCAAACCTCTTTCTGGAGTTGGGCTTTCCTGAAGACGAGGCATTGAAGCTGCAAGCTGCATCGCGCCAGCAGATCAACGACACCCATCTTCTCAAGGAGCAACTGATGGCGGAGCTGGCGCAATGGATTGCACAGCATCACCTGAAGCAGTCAGACGCGGCAGAGATCCTGATGGTGTCCCGCCCGCGCATCTCGGATGTGGTGAACAGAAAGACTGCAAAGTTCACCATTGACGCCCTGGTTGAAATGTTGAGCCGCGTGGGAAAGCCGGTGCGTCTGTCCATTGGTTGATATGCCGATCGCTGCCCACGACATCGCCAAATCAGATGCACCTCAACGCACATGACGAGCGCTTTGTACGTGGTCGCCACAAGGGGAGTGGTCACTACAATCCAGGGGCTCTTTTTTTCATCGCCGGGCCGCCCCAGGATGAAAAGCGGCCCCCTGCGGGGGACCGCAGACCTTGCCCTGCAAGGGGAGCGTGGGGGCCATTTTTCAACACACAACAAGTGAGACTGCCGCTATGCAAATGATCCGCCGCACCCTTCTTTCGACCTGCGTGGCCGCCATGGCGGCTGCTTCGGCTGGCGCCGTACTGGCCCAGACCAAGGAGGTCAAGGTGGGCTACGCCCTGGCCGTGAATTCGCACTACGGCGCGGCCGCCCAGGCCTGGGCCGATGCGGTGGAAAAGGGCACGAACGGCGCCTACAAGTTCAAGCAGTTCCCCGCGTCCGCCCTGGGCGGCGAACGCGAGCTGATCGAGGGTCTGCAGCTGGGCACGGTGGAGGCGGCCATCGTCTCCACGGGCGCCATCAGCAACTTCGTGCCCGATGTGGGCGTGGTGGACATTCCCTTCCTGTTCCGCGACACGCAGCATGCACGCGCCGTGCTGGACGGTGCCTTCGGCCAGGAGCTGCTGGCCAAGTTCAGCAAGCGCGGCCTGGTCGCGCTGGCCTGGGGCGAGCAGGGCTTTCGCCACCTGTCCAACAACAAGCACGCCGTCAACGGCGTGGCCGATCTCAAGGGCCTGAAGATCCGCGTGACCGAGAACCCCGTGCACATCACCGCCTTCCGTACGCTGGGCGCATCGCCCACGCCCATGTCCTGGCCCGAGGTGATCGGTGCGCTGCAGCAGGGCACGATCGACGGCCAGGAGAACCCGATCTCGGTGCTGGCCTCGGCCAAGCTGTGGCAGGTGCAAAAGCACCTGACGCTGACCGCCCATGTGTACGCGCCCATGGCCCTGCTGGTGTCGCCCTCGTTCTGGGGCACGCTGAACGACAGCCAGAAGGCGGCCTTCACGCAGGGCGCCAAGTCGGGCGCCATCGCTTCGCGCGTGTTCGTGGACACGGTGGAGAAGAAGGGCGTGGAAGAGGCCAAGAGCCACGGCATGCAGGTGGTGGAGAAGGTGGACCAGGCTGCCTTCCGCACCGCGCTGGAGCCGGCCTACAAGGAATACGCGAAGAAGTTCGGCCAGAAGACGCTGGACACCATCGCCAACGCCAAGTAATCCTTCCTGCCACGGGCGGCCTGCCCGTGGCACCGGGCAGCCGCTGCGGGCAAGCCCCATGGCCCCGCACGGCGCCCACGCCGATGATCTGACCTCCGACGGCAGCCCGGCCCTTGCGCCACTCCCCTCCTGCCCTCGCCCACTCCTATGCTCAACCGAATCGAACGCGCCCTTGTGGCCTGCAACCGCTGGCTGCTGATCGTGCTGTTGCTGGCCATGGCCTGCATCGTGTTTGCCAATGTGGTGCTGCGCTACACCACGGGCGACTCCATTGTCTGGGCCGAGGAAGTGGCCCGGCACATGATGATCTGGGTCACCTTCCTGGGCGCGGGGCTGGTGCTGCGCTTCGGCGGCCATGTGGCCATCGACAACCTGCACCGCTCGGTGGGCACGCGCAAGGCGCAGTGGCTTCGCCGCCTCGTGGTGCTGGGCGTGGGCCTGTTCTGCGCGGTGATGGCGGTGGCCTCGTCGCAGTACGTCTGGGCCACGCGCTTCCAGACCACGGCGGCCACGGACATTCCGATCTCCTTCGTCTACGCGGCCATGCCCGTGGGCTTCGTGCTGATGCTGGTGCATCTGCTGTTCATTGCGCGCGGCTACGTGGCTGATGGCTCCTTCGCCGAATCCGACGAGATGGATGCCGACGCAGCCGCGTCGATCTGATCCACCAGGCAGACACATCATGGGTATCACGCTTTTCATCGCCATCATCGTCCTGCTCACGCTGGGCTTTCCGGTGGCCTTCGCGCTGGCGATCTCCGCCGCACTGGCCGTCTTCGTGGGGGGCCGCTATCCGCAGCTCATCGTATTCAAGGAGATGTTCACGGGCATAGACAGCTTTCCGCTGATGGCCGTGCCCTTCTTCATCCTGGCGGCCGAGCTGATGTCGGGCGGGGCGCTCACGCATGTGCTGCTGCGCTTTGCCGCACAGTTCGTGGGCCATCTGCGCGGCGGCCTGGGCTATGCCAATGTGCTGTCGCTGACGCTGTTCTCGGGCATTTCGGGCTCGGCCCTGGCCGATGCGGCCGGTCCCGGCTCGATGATGGTCAAGATGATGGACAAGGCCGGCTATGCACGCTCCTACGCGGCGGCGCTGACGGCCAGCACGGCCATCGTGGGGCCCATCATTCCGCCGTCGGTGAGCATGATCATCTACGCGCTGCAGGATGAGAACGTGTCGGTGGGCGGGCTGTTCATGGCCGGCTTCATTCCCGGCATCCTGATCGCGCTGGCCATGGCCGCCGTGAACTGGTGGGTGTGCAGGAAGCGCGACTACCGCTCCACCGAGCCGCGCCCTGACGGCCGCACGATGTGGATCAACAGCTTCAAGGCGATTCCCGCGCTGATGCTGATCGTGCTCATCGTGGTGGGCATCCGCTTCGGCATCTTCACGCCCACCGAGGCGTCGGTGGTGGCCGTGTTCTACGCCCTGGTCTGCGGCAAGTGGGTGTACCGCACGCTGCAGTGGTCGGCGCTGCCGGGCATTGCGGCGCGCTCGGCCATGCTGACGGCCTCGGTGTTGCTGGTGATGGCGACTTCGGCCGCCTTTGCCTGGGTGCTGACAGTGGAGGGCATTCCGCAGTACCTGTCCGAGCTGATCGTGAGCTGGGAGCTGTCGCCCACCCTGTTCCTGGTGGCGGTGAACATCCTGCTGCTGGTGTTCGGCATCTTCATGGAGCCGCTGCCCGGCGTGATGATCCTGGTGCCCATCCTGGCGCCCATTGCGTTCAGCCTGGGCATCGATCCCACGCACTTCGCCATGGTGGTGATCGTGAACCTGACGCTGGGCATGATCACGCCGCCCGTGGGCGGGCTGCTGTTCGTGACCTCGGTGGCCACGCGCGTGTCCATCACCGATCTCACGCGCGAGATGCCGCTGTTCCTGCTGGCCCACTTCGTGGTGCTGTGCCTGCTGACCTTCATCCCCGCGCTGTCCACCTGGTTGCCGCATACGCTGGGCTTCCAGTGACGACAAGGGCCTCTTGAAGAGGCCCTTTTTTTCGGATTCAGAACAGCAGGCCGGCCATGCGCTGGGCCGTTTCCTTCAGGTGCGGCAGGCCCTCCAGCGCCTGCGCCAGCGGCATGCGCGCCTCGGGCGCATGCACGGCCAGCGTGGCGCGGCACTGGCCCTTGGTATCGCGTACGGGCACGGCCACGGCGATCATGCCGCGCATGAATTCCTCGCGATCGCAGGAGTGGCCTTCGCGCACGATGCGCGCGCACTCCTGTGCCAGCGCCTCGGGCGTGGTCAGCGTGTTGGCCGTGCAAGCGGTGAGTTCCACGCTGTCCAGAATGGCGGCGCGCCGGGCCGCAGGCATATGGGCCAGGAACAGCTTGCCGCTGGCCGTGGCGTGGATGGGCACCATCGATCCGGCCTCCAGCTGGATGCGCAGCGGCCAGTGGGTCTCGACACGGTCCAGGTAGCGCACGCGCGTGCCGTCCAGCACGGTGAGGTTGCAGGTCTCGCCCAGACGGGCCACCAGCTGGGACAGCAGCTCATGGCGCAGGGCCTGGCGCGGGTCGGCTTGCAGGGCGCGCACGGCCAGGCTCAGCAGCTTGGGGCCCGGGGAGAAGCTGCGGTCACCCTCATGGCGCAACAGCCATTGCCGCGCCTCCAGGTGGGAGCACAGGCGCGAGGCCGTGGCCTTGGGCAGGTTGAGCGCGGCTGCGATGTCCATGAGGCCTGGCGGGGCCTCGGCCTGGGTCACGAAATCGAGCACGGCCAGGGAGCGATCGGAGACCGAGTTCGCTTCGTCCTGCCGTGCAGGGGTGGGGTCCGGGGCAGCGCTGGCAAGGGATGGCGGCATAGGGCGGTGTCGTGTCGTGTGGAAGGCCGGAAACGCTTTCGATCATGCCTGATCGCCAGGAGGCGGCAAGGGTTTGCGCGGGGTTGCAGTCCACGGCGGCAACGAATAAGTTTCACCCAAAGGAACAGATAGTTCCTTCAAAAGAAACTCAAAAGGAGCCACCGCATGCCGAACCCCATCGACAGCTATGACTACGTGATCGTGGGAGCAGGCTCTGCCGGCTGCGTGCTGGCCGCGCGCCTGTCCGAGGACCCGGCCACGCGGGTGCTGCTGCTGGAGGCCGGCCCGCCGGACCGCTCGCCCTGGATCCACCTGCCCATCGGCTACGGCAAGACCATGTGGAGCCCCGTCTACAACTGGAAGTTCGAGACCGACCCGGACCCCAACATGAACGGCAGGCGCATCTACTGGCCGCGCGGCCGCACGCTGGGCGGCAGCAGTTCGATCAACGGCCTGATCTACGTGCGCGGCCAGCGCGAGGACTACGACCACTGGGCGGCGCTGGGCAATGCGGGCTGGTCGTATGAGGAGGTGCTGCCCTACTTTGTGAAGTCCGAAGGCAATGCGCGCGGCGCCTTCCCGGGCCATGGCGCGGACGGGCCGCTCAAGGTCTCGGACATCGGCGCACAGCATCCGCTGATCGAGGCCTTCATTGCCGGTGCAGGCCAGGTCGGCGTGCCCCGCACCGAGGACTTCAACGGCCGCGACCAGGAGGGCGCAGGCTACTACCAGCTCACCACCCACAAGGGCCTGCGCTGCAGCACGGCCAAGGCCTATCTGGGCGAGGCCCGGCGCCGCCCCAATCTGCGCATAGAGACCGATGCCATGGCCACGCAGCTGGTAGTGTGTGGCCGGCGCGCCACCGGCATCCGCTACCGGCAAGGCGGGCAGGAGCGCCAGGCCCAGGCGCGGGCCGAGGTGATTCTGTCGGCAGGCGCCATCCAGTCGCCGCAGCTGCTGCAACTGTCGGGCATCGGCCCGGCCGCGCTGTCGCAGTCTCTGGGGATTCCCGTGGTGCACGATCTGCCGGGCGTGGGCGAGAACCTGCAGGACCATCTTCAAATCCGCCTGGGCTACGAGTGCAGCCAGCCCATCACCACCAATGACCAGCTCAATTCCTGGGTGGGCAGGACCAAGCTGGGGCTGGAATGGCTGCTGTTCCGCTCGGGCGCGCTGGCCGTGGGCATCAACCAGGGCGGCTGCTTCATGCGTGCGCTCAGGGACGAGCAGGGCCGGCCCGTGGCGGCCACGCCCGACATCCAGTTCCACGTCTCCACGCTGTCGGCCGACATGGCAGGGGGGCAGGTCCATCCGTACTCGGGCTTCACCATGTCGGTCTGCCAGCTGCGGCCCGAGTCACGCGGGCAGTTGCGCATCCGTTCGCGCGATGCCTTCGAGCCGCCTTCCATCCAGCCCAACTACCTGGCCACCGACCTGGACCGCCGCACCAACGTGGCGGCCGTGCGCGCGGCACGCGCCATTGCCGACACGCCGGCCATGCGCCCCTTTGTGAAGCGCGAGGTCAAGCCCGGCCCCGATGCGCACAGCGATGCTCAACTGCTGGAGTTCTGCCGCAACCACGGCGCCACCATCTTCCACCCCAGCGGCACCTGTCGCATGGGGAGCGACGCCCTGGCCGTGGTCGATGCGCGGCTGCGCGTGCACGGCATGGCCGGCCTGCGCGTGGTCGATTGCTCGGTCATGCCCACCCTGGTCTCGGGCAACACCAACGCGCCCGTGGTGATGATGGCCGAGAAGGCCGCCGACATGGTTCGCGAAGACAGGCACGGAGAGACAGGGCAGCTCAAGGTCGCATGACTGCCCGTTCCTGCAATCCCGGCAATGCGACAGACAACCAGGAGACAGCATGACGACGGCAACCGATCCCAAGGTCATCCGCAAGGTGGTGACCTCCGCGCTCATCGGCGCAACCATCGAGTGGTATGACTTCTTCCTGTACGGCGTGGTCGCCGGCATCGTGTTCAGCAAGCTGTACTTTCCCAGCGATGATCCGCTGATCTCCACGCTGCTGGCCTACACCACCTTTGCCGTGGGCTTCGTCACGCGGCCGCTGGGCGGGGTGATCTTCGGGCACTTCGGCGACCGCGTGGGGCGCAAGAGCATCCTGGTGGTCACGCTGATGATCATGGGCGTGTCCACCTTCCTGATCGGCCTGCTGCCCACGCATGCGCAAATCGGCGTGGCCGCCCCCATCCTGCTGCTGCTGTTGCGCGTGGCCCAGGGCATAGGCCTGGGCGGCGAATGGGGCGGCGCCGTGCTCATGGCCTACGAATACGCGCCCAAGGAAAAGCGGGGCTTCTACGCCTCCCTGCCCCAGGTGGGCCTGGCCATCGGCCTGTTCATGGCCTCGGGCGTGGTGGCCCTGCTGTCCTGGCTGTGTACGGAAGAGCAATTCATGGCCTGGGGCTGGCGCGTCGCGTTCCTGATCTCGGGCCTGATGGTGGCCGTGGGCATGTACATCCGCCTGCATGTGAAGGAGACGCCCGAATTCGCAGCCGTCAAGGCACGCAATGCCGAGACCGCAATTCCCTTCATGGACATGATGCGGCGCTATCCGGGCAATGTGCTCAAGGGCATGGGCGCACGCTATATCGACGGCGTTTTCTTCAACGTCTTCGGCGTGTTCTCGATCAGCTACCTGACCTCCACGCTGCAGATCAGCCGCACCGACGCATTGATCGGCGTGATGGTCGCCGCCGTGGTGATGTGCTTCACGATTCCGCTGTTCGGCCGCCTGTCCGACCGCATGGGCCGCAGCCGCGTGTATCTGTGGGGATCGCTGATCACCGCGGTCTCGGCCTTCCCGGCCTTCTGGCTCATGGCCCACAGCGGCGGCAATGTGCTGCTGATATGGATCGCCATCGTCGTGCCCTTCGGCATTCTCTACGCGGCGGTCTACGGTCCCGAGGCGGCCCTCTTCTGCGACCTGTTCGACGCCAAGGTGCGCTACACCGGCATTTCCTTCGTCTACCAGTTCTCGGGGATCTTCGCGTCCGGCATCACGCCCATCATTGCGACGGCGCTGGTCAAGACGGCCGGTGGCAGCCCATGGCTGGTGTGCCTGTATGTGGTGTTTGCGGGAGCGGTATCGGCCTGGTGTGCCTGGGCGATTGGGAGGGATGGGGGCCGGCAAGAGAGCTTTGCCAGTATGAAGCCCTTGGTCAGATAGCCCATTTGTCTTGCGGTGCAGCTGCAAGGGTCCGAGATCAAAGCTGCCGATCGGGCAGCTTTTTCGCATTGAACGATAGACCGCATCCACGCCCGCCTTGCCGCCATAGAGCCGTCTTGGTTTAGGATGGCGCCAGTCCGCAAAGGCAGCCATCAACGGCCAGGCCCGCATGGCAAAAGATTCCGGCAGATTCACCCTCCATATCGCAACCGCATGTCAGGCAGGCATGCACTATCAGGTATCACCTTGGCTGCATGATCTATAAAAATATACAAATACTGCGATTCATTGCCGCATTTCTCGTGGTTCTGCACCATACGCTCCCGCCCACTGTGCACCCGGCCCACTACGCAAACATCCCGACCTGGATCACCGAGATTTCCGTCTACGGCTTCGCCGGTGTCGATATTTTCTTCGTCATCAGCGGCTTCATCATGGCCGAGACCACGCGCTCCATGCAGCCCGGAGCCGGCACGGCATCCGGCTTTGTCTTCCGGCGCTTTCTGAGAATCTACAGCGGTTACTGGCCAGCCCTCCTGCTGATGCTTTTTCTCAGCATCTGGCTTGGCATTTTCAATGGACCAGAAATCAGCCACTGGAAGTCATTTCTGCTGCTGCCCCAGGATTTTTATCTGCTCAGTGTCTCATGGACGCTGACCTACGAGCTGTATTTCTACCTGCTGATTGGCACCATGCTCTGCTTCACGCGAAAGCAGGCCGTTCCCGTGTTCCTTGCTTTGCTGCTGGCATTCGTGGTCATTGTTGCCGTGCAATTCAATCTGGGTGTTTATCGATCGGCAACGCCTAGGGAAAACAATTTTCTCTTGAATGTTTTTCTGACATCTCCGCTGATCATTGAATTCATTGCTGGCTTTCTGCTGAGCGAGTGGATTCATAGAAAACCCGGGCAGTCCATTGCAGCATGGTCCCTATTCACCACCATGGCACTGTGCGCCAGCATATGGATGCAGAAATATGGCGGCCTCATGGGCGTGGGTATGGCGGCATTTCTCTACTATCCCGAACGGGTGATGCTGTTTGGCAGCACGTCCCTGGGCCTGGTGGCACTGGCCGCGCTGCTGCCCTCGTCCGGCAGCCTGTTGAGCCGCTTCTTCTGCAAGCTGGGTGATGCCTCCTATGCGCTGTACCTGCTGCACATTCCCTTGCTGGTCATTCTATACAGCCTGCTCTTTCCCAAGATCCCGGGCCTGCTGTGGATAGGTGGCGGAAAGCTCTCGCTGCTTGTCTACCTGGTGTCGGTCGTGATCTGTTCCTTGCTCTACTTCAAATTCCTCGAGAATCCGCTGCATAAAATATCGAGAAGAGCGTCCAGCATGTGGCTGCGCAGTGCTGAATCCTCCAGGACATGCACTGTTTGAGATATTCCGCCATCTGGCTTCATCAAGCAGTCACCTCACCAATCCGCCAAAGCCCTCGGGATCTTCCAAGAGATCTTCCGCAACTGGCGGCTTTCGTTGAAAATCCATTCCCGGTGAAATCCTTCGCAGACTTCGCCGTTCACCAATAGAGAGGGACTCATGTTCAAAAAAATACTGGCTGCGGCCACCTTGCTGGGCTGCGGCCTGGCGCACGCGTTCATGCCCAGCAACGGCACCTGGGTGGTGACGTCGGAACTCAATGGCAAACCGGGCCGCGGGCTGGCCATCGATGCACAGAACGGCACGCTGGTCATGCAGATGTATGCCTACGAGCCCAGCGGCCAGCCCACCTTCTACATGACCTCGGGCGCGCTGACCAACAACCGCTTTGCCGCTCCGCTGATCCGCTACAAGGGCGGCCGCTATCTGGGCAGCGGCCCGATGTCGGGCTCCGAAGACCGGAACATGGGCCAGGTCAGCATGCGCTTCACCAGCGGCGTTTCGGGTTTCATCACGCTGCCCGGCGAGCAGGAAGTGGCGATTTCGCGTTTCAACTTCGGTTACCCCGCCGTGGCATCCAGCCTGCGCGGAATCTGGGCGCTGACTTCGTTCGGCAGCGAAGGCGTTTTCTCCGAAGTCGTGAATATGCAGTTGCAGACACCCGCCACGGCGAACGGAAATGGCCTGATGGAAACGGCAGACCGGCTGTTTGGCTGCGAACACCAGATCCGGGGCAATCTGGCGGGCGGCGTGCTGTGCGTGAAGATCACCAGCTCTGGCCAGTTGCTGCGTTCCTACTACTTCGTCTACAGCGTGAACGAGGGTGAAGGCAGTTCCCGCACCAATGGAACCCGCCCCGAACAGGTGATGGTTGCCAAGCGCCTGCTTGACCCGAAGGGCGTGGGCACAGGCATCGTCTACGCGGCCGATGCACCCGTGGACCCAGTGCCCACCGTGCTGCACGACATCATCGAGAACCTGTCCTTCAACGCCGCACCTCTGCCAGCCGAGCAGGAGTGACGCCCCCGCTGCCGGCTACCCCTCAGGGCAGCGCCGGCAGCTGCTCCGCATGCCGCAGGTCCACATGCGCCTGCAGGAAGTCGAGCACGGCGCGCGTGCGCGGGGGCAGGCGGTCGGGCTTGCCCAGGTAGACGGCATGGATGGGCTCCAGGTCGCCCGTGTTGAATTCCTCCAGCACGGGCACCAGCCGGCCGGCGAGCACGTCGGCCCAGGCGTGGTACAGCGACAGGCGGGCCAGGCCCGTGCCGTGCAGCGCCAGCTCGCGCATCACATCGCCGTCGTTGACGCGCACCACCTCCCCGATATCGACGGCCACGCGCTGGCCGTCCACCAGAAATGGCCAGTGCGGTATGGCGCGCTGGTAGCTCCAGCCCAGGCGCACATGGTGGCCCAGTTCGTCTGGATGCAGCGGCCTGCCCATGCGGGCCAGGTACTGCGGTGAGGCCAGGATGACCTGCCGCGTGTGGCCCAGCAGCCGCGCCACCATGTCCGAGGGCGGAAGCTGGCCCCAGCGCACGGCGATGTCCGTGCCGGCCTCGACCAGGTCCACGATCTGGTCCGTGAAGCTCAGTTCCAGGCTCAGCCCGGGATGGCGCTGCAGCAATTGCGGCACCAGGGGCACGAGCAGCATTTTTCCGGTCGATGAGCTGGTGTTGATGCGCACCAGGCCGCGTGGTTCGCTGCGCACGGCCACGCAGGCCTCCAGTTCCTCCAGGTCGGCCAGCACGCGCTTGCCGCGCTCGAACAGCTGGCAGCCTTCGGGCGTGAGATGCAGGCGCCGCGTGCTGCGCTGCAGCAGCTGCACGCCCAGGCGCGCCTCCAGCCGCGACATGCTCTTGCTGACGGCCGAGGGCGAGATGCCCAGGTGGCGTGCAGCGGCCGAGAGGCTGCCGCGCTCGGCCACCAGGATCAGCATTTCCAGCTCGGCAAAGCGGTTGGCATCGGCGTTGCCTGTATCGGTGGCCGTGGGTGGGGCAAGTGCGGGCATGGCGTCTCCTGAAAAGAGGTCATCTATTCCACACAGGAACAGATCCGTTTCCATTATTCCATCTACACAAAGGTATATTGCAGTGCGACATTAATGGACATCACACCAAGGATCACAAGGAATCCGTCCATGCCTCTTTCCCTACTCGCCCTGGCGGCCGGTGCCTTTGGCATCGGCACAACGGAATTCATCATCATGGGCCTGCTGACACAGGTCAGCCAGGATCTTCACATCAGCATTCCCACGGCGGGCTCGCTGATTTCGGGCTACGCCATCGGCGTGGCCGTGGGCGCGCCGGTGCTCACGCTGCTGACGCGCCAATGGCCGCGCAAGCGCCTGCTGCTGGCGCTGATGCTGATCTTCATCGCCGGCAACCTGGCCGCCGCGTTCGCGCCCAGCTATGAATGGCTGATGTCGGCGCGCGTGCTGACCTCGCTGACCCACGGCACCTTCTTCGGCGTGGGCGCCGTGGTGGCCACGGGTCTGGTGCCGGTGGACAAGAAGGCGTCGGCGATTGCGCTTATGTTCTCGGGCCTGACACTGGCCACCCTGCTGGGCGTGCCTGCCGGCGCCTGGATCGGCCAGATGTTCGGCTGGCGCAGCGCCTTCCTGGCCGTTGCCGCGATCGGCGTGCTGGCCTTTGCCATCCTGGCCGCCTTCGTGCCGCGCGACCAGGGCCGCCCCGAGGTCACGCCGCTGGCGCAGGAGCTTGCCGTGCTGGCCAACGGCCAGGTCTGGCTGGGCCTGGGCATCACGGCCTTCGGCTTTGCGGGCGTGTTTGCGCTCTACACCTATGTGGAGCCGCTGCTGACCCAGGTGACCCGCATGGGCGACAGCCTGGTGGCACTGACCCTGCTGCTGTTCGGCGCGGGCCTGGCCGCAGGCAATCTGCTGGGCGGCAAGCTGGCCGACCGGGGCGTGATGCGCGCCCTGGTGTGGAGCATTGCGGCGCTGATGGTGGTGCTGGCGGCAGGCCGCTGGGCCTTCGGGAACCAGGCCGTTGCCATGGCCTATGTGATCGTGCTGGGCATCGTGGCCTTCGCCACGGTGGCCCCCATGCAGATGCGCGTGCTGGACCAGGCCGGCCCCCAGGGCGCCAACCTGGTCTCCAGCCTGAACATTGCGGCCTTCAACCTGGGCAACGCCCTGGGTGCCTGGGTCGGCGGCCTGGCCCTGGCCGGTGGCCTGGGCCTGGTCAACCTGGGCTGGGCCGCCGCCGCGCTGACGGCCGTGGGCCTGGTGCTGGTCTTCTGGAGCAGCCGCCTGTCCGCAGGCTCCGCACGCAGCGCAGGCGTGGCCTGCGCCTGAGGCTCAACGGGCCAGCACGGGCTTGAGCGCCTTGCCCGTGTGCGTGCCCGCAGCCACCAGATCCTCGGGCGTGCCGGCCGCAATGATGCGGCCGCCGTCCTTTCCGCCTTCGGGGCCGAGGTCGATGATCCAGTCGGCCTCGGCGATCACGTCCAGGTCATGCTCGATGACGACCACGCTGTGGCCCGCATCCACCAGGCGGTGCAGCACACGGATGAGCTTGTCCACATCGGCCATGTGCAGGCCCACCGTGGGTTCGTCCAGCACATAGAGCGTGTGCGGCGCCTTGTTGCCGCGCCGGGTCACATCGTCGCGCACCTTGGTCAGCTCGGTGACGAGCTTGATGCGCTGGGCCTCGCCGCCCGACAGCGTGGGCGAGGGCTGGCCCAGCGTGAGATAGCCCAGTCCCACGTCCTTCAGCAACTGCAGCGGGTGGGCGATGCTGGGCATGCTGGCGAAGAACTCGACGGCCTCGTCCACCTCCATCTGCAGCACGTCGCCAATGCTCTTGCCGCGCCAGGAGACGGCCAGGGTCTCGGGGTTGAAGCGCGCGCCGTGGCAGACCTCGCAGGGCACCTTCACGTCGGGCAGGAAGCTCATCTCGATGGTGCGCATGCCCTGGCCCTCGCAGGCCGGGCAGCGGCCTTCGCCGGTGTTGAACGAGAAGCGGCCGGCCGCGTAGCCGCGGGCCTTGGCCTCCAGCGTTTCGGCATAGAGCTTGCGGATGGTGTCCCAGAAGCCGATGTAGGTGGCCGGGCAGCTGCGCGGCGTCTTGCCGATGGGGGTCTGGTCCACTTCCAGCACGCGGTCAATGCCCTCGAAGCCCTGCAGGCCCTTGCAGCCGGACAGCGCAGGCGCCTTGCCGGCGTCCATGGCATCGCGCCCGGCCTTGGTGGCGCGCTGGCCCACCCAGGCGGCCACATTGGCCAGCATCACGTCGCGCGCCAGCGTGGACTTGCCCGAACCGCTGACGCCCGTGACGGCCACCAGGCGCTTGAGCGGCACGCGCGCATCCACGTTCTGCAGGTTGTGCAAGTGGGCGCCGCGCACGGTCAGCCAGCCCAGTGCGTCGGAGGCGGGTTCGGCTTCGACAACGACAGGCGCGGCCTTCTTTTTGGATTTGGATACCTTGACAGGCGCGGGTTCCGGCACCGGTTCGGCCACGGCGGCAAGCTCGGCGGCCGCCTGCGGCGGCTGGCCTTCGCCCACCCAGCGGCGCGGCTGGAACGGGTGGCGCATGGCATGGAGCAGGTAGCGGCCCGTGATGGAGTCCTCGGCCGCCATGATGTCCGCCGCCGTGCCCTGGGCCACGAGGCGGCCGCCGCGTATGCCGGCGCTGGGGCCGATGTCGATGATGTGGTCGGCGCGGCGGATGGTGTCCTCGTCATGCTCGACCACGACCAGGGTGTTGCCCTTGTCGCCCAGCTTGTGCAGGGCGTTGAGCAGGATCTGGTTGTCGCGTGCATGCAGGCCGATGGTGGGTTCGTCCAGCACATAGCACACGCCCTGCAGGTTGCTGCCCAGTTGCGCGGCCAAGCGGATGCGCTGGGCCTCGCCGCCCGACAGCGTGGGCGCGCCACGATCCAGCGTCAGGTAGCCCAGGCCCACTTCCTCCAGGAATTCGAGGCGGCTCTGGATCTCGGGGATGAGGTCGCGCGCAATGTCGGACTCGCGTCCGGACAGGGCCAGCGCCTGCACCCATTGGCGCACGTCGTTGACCGACAGCTGGGCGATCTCGGCAATGCCCACGCCATGGAAGCGCACGGCGCGCGCCGTGGCGTTCAGGCGTGTGCCCTGGCAGGTGGGGCAGGTCACTTCGGCCAGGTCTTCGATTTCCTGGCCTTCGAACTTGACCTCCCGGCCCCGGTTGTCCTCGACCAGCAGGGTGTCGTCATAGACCTTGCGCTGGTCCTTGGTGAGCTTGACGCCCGTGCCCACGCAATCGGGGCACCAGCCGTGCTTGCTGTTGTAGGAAAACAGGCGCGGGTCCAGCTCGGCATAGCTGGTGGCGCAGACCGGGCAGGCGCGCTGGGTGGAGAACACCTGCAGGCTGCCGATGCCGGCCGTGCTCCGGCCGCCGGCCATGGCATCGGCCAGGTTGTCCAGGCCGGACAGCACATGCAGCACGCCCTTGCCTGTTTCCAGTGCCTGCGCCAGGTGGCCGCGCAGTTCGCGCTCGTTGGCCGCCGTGACGGTGACGCTGGCCACGGGCAGTTCGATGGTGTGCTCCTTGAAGCGGTCGATGCGCGGGAATCCCGTGGTGGGCAGGAATTCGCCGTCCACGCGCAGATGGGTGTAGCCGCGCGGGCGCGCCCAGTCGGCCAGCTCGGTGTAGACGCCCTTGCGGTTGACCACCAGCGGCGCCAGCAGGCCGATGGTCTGGCCCCTGAACTGCGTGAGCAATTGGGCCGCAATGCTTTCCGCCGTCTGCGGCTGTACGGCGGCGCCGTCGTGGATGCAGTGCTGCGTGCCCAGCTTGACGTAGAGCAGGCGCAGGAAGTGCCAGACCTCGGTGGTCGTGCCCACGGTGGACTTGCGCCCGCCGCGCGACAGGCGCTGCTCGATGGCCACGGTGGGCGGAATGCCGTAGACCGCATCCACCTCGGGCCGGCCCGCAGGCTGGACGATGGAGCGCGCATAAGCGTTGAGCGACTCCAGGTAGCGGCGCTGCCCTTCGTTGAACAGGATGTCGAAGGCCAGCGTGGACTTGCCCGAGCCCGAGACGCCCGTCACCACGTTGAACTTGCCGCGCGGAATCTCCACCGACAGCTGCTTGAGGTTGTGCTCCTTGGCGTTGACGATCTCGATGGCATTCCTGGCCGCGGCGCCCGACATGGCATGCGCCTTGCGCTGGCTCTTGTAGAGCATGGGAGCGACCTCGCGCACGGCCTCGCCGCCCACGCCCATGGCCAGGTCGTACTCGCGCAGCGCCTGGGCCGTGTGCGAGCCGGGAATCTGGCGCACTTCCTCGGGCGTGCCCTGGGCCACGATGGCGCCGCCGCCGTCGCCGCCTTCGGGGCCGAGGTCGATCAGCCAGTCGCTGGCGCGGATCACGTCGAGGTTGTGCTCGATGACGATCAGCGAGTGCCCGGCCTCCAGCAGCTTGCGCAGCGCGCGCATGAGCTTGGCGATGTCGTCGAAGTGCAGGCCCGTGGTGGGCTCGTCGAACAGGAACAATGTGCCCTTCTTGGCAAGCGCCTGCTTCGACTTGGCCTGGGACTTGGCCGCCTCGGCCAGAAAGCCCGCGAGCTTGAGGCGCTGGGCCTCGCCGCCCGACAGCGTGGGCACGGGCTGGCCCAGCTTCACGTATTCAAGGCCCACATCGACGATGGGCTGCAGGGCGCGGATGACCTCGCGGTCCTGCGCGAACAGCAGGGCCGCTTCGGCCACGGTGAGTTCCAGCACATCGGCCACGTTGAGCTTGCGCGGCTGCAGCTCGCCGGCCGCGTGGCGCTCGATCGTGACTTCCAGGATCTCGGGGCGGTAGCGCGTGCCGTTGCAGTCGGGGCAGCGCAGGTAGACGTCGGAGAGGAACTGCATCTCCACATGCTCGAAGCCCGAGCCGCCGCAGGTGGGGCAGCGGCCGTCGCCGCTGTTGAAGCTGAACTTGGCGGCCGTGTAGCCGCGCTGGCGCGACAGCGGCGCAATGGCGAACAGCTCGCGAATGGAGTCCCAGGCGCCCACGTAGCTGGCCGGGTTGGAGCGCGCCGTCTTGCCGATGGGCGACTGGTCCACGAACATCACGTCGCTCAGGTGGTCAGCGCCCAGCAGGCGCTCGAAGGCGCCGGCCGCATCCGTGGGCTTGCCGAAGTGGCGCATCAGCGCGGGCACCAGCACGTCCTGGATCAGCGTGGACTTGCCCGAGCCGCTGACGCCGGTGATGGTGACCAGGCGCTGCAGCGGAAAGTCCACGTCGATGCTGCGCAGGTTGTGCTCGCGCGCGCCTTCGAGGATGAGGCGCGGCGTGGATTCGGTCACCATGCGCTTGAGGCCGAAGCCCACCTGCTTGCGGCCGCCCAGGTAGGCGCCGGTCAGCGTGTCGGCATGGCGCAGGTCCTCGGGCGTGCCGTCGAACACGATCTGGCCGCCGCGCGCGCCAGGGCCGGGGCCCATGTCGATCATGCGGTCGGCGGCGAACATCACGGCCGGGTCATGCTCGACCACGACCAGGGTGTTGCCCGCATCGCGCAGGCGCTGCATGGCCTCGGTGATGCGTTCCATGTCGCGCGGGTGCAGGCCGATGCTGGGCTCGTCGAGCACGAACAGGGTGTTGACCAGCGAGGTGCCCAGGGCCGTGGTCAGGTTGATGCGCTGCACCTCGCCGCCCGACAGCGTGCGGCTCTGGCGGTCCAGCGTGAGGTAGCCGATGCCCACGTCGCACAGGTACTGCACGCGCGCCATGATTTCGGCGTGCAGCATCTTGAGCGCCTGGGCCTCGCCGTCATGCAATGGGGCGTCGACTGCCGGCGCCAGCTGCTGGAAGAAATCACGCAGCCGCACCAGGGGCAGCTGCATCAGGTCGTGCAGGCACAGGCCCGGCAGCGCGTCCAGCTGCTCGCGGCTCCAGGCCACGCCCTTCGGCATGAAGCGGCGGTAGCGGCCTTCGTCGCCGGGCGGCAGCACGGCATCGGCGGCCTGCTTGCCGCCCAGGCGCCACAGCAGGCTTTCGGTCTTCAGGCGCGCGCCGCCGCAGGTGGGGCATTCGGTATAGCTGCGGTACTTGGACAGCAGCACCCGGATGTGCATCTTGTAGGCCTTGCTCTCCAGGTATTCGAAGAAGCGCTTGATGCCGTACCAGGTCTGGGTCCACTTGCCGTTCCAGTTGGGCGAGCCGTCCAGCACCCAGCTCTTTTGCGCGTCGGTGAGCTTGGCCCAGGCCGTGTCGCGCGGGATGCCTTCGGCCTCGGCGTGGCGCATCAGGTCGTCCTGGATCTCCTTCCAGGCCGGTGTCTGCACGGGCTTGATGGCGCCCGTGCGCAGGGTGAGCTTGTCGTTGGGAATGACCAGCCCCCAGTCCACGCCGATCACGCGGCCAAAGCCCCGGCAGGCCTCGCAGGCGCCCACGGCGGAGTTGAAGGAGAACAGCGAGGGAATCGGCTCCTGGTAGCTCAGGCCGCTTTCGGGGCAGTGCAGGCCCAGCGAGAACTTCCACAGCTGGGGCTCGGTGGGCTGGTCACCTGCGGCTTCCACGGCGGATTCAGGCAGCACATAGACCGTCATGTGGCCGCTGCCGCGCTTGAGCGCGACCTCGATGGCCTCGTAGGCGCGGGCACGCTCCACATTGCCCAGGCGGAAGCGGTCGGCCACCACGTCCAGCATCTTGACCTTGAGCGGTGCGGCGGCCTTGGCCTTCTTGCCCTTGGCGTCGGCGGCAGGTTCCACGGCGCCGGCCTTCTCGGCCTCGCGTTCGGCCTGGACCTTGGTGAAGCCGCTGGCCGACAGCCATTGCTCCACCTCGGCGGCCGTGGTGTTGGCGGGCAGCTCGACGGGGAAGGTGATGGCGATGCGCGGATCACCGGCCTGCCGGCAACGCTCGGCCAGTTCCTCCAGTACGCTGTCGGGCGTGTCGTGGCGCACGGGCACGGCGGTGTCGCGGTCGAACAGCTGCGCCGCACGCGCGAACAGCAGCTTCAGGTGATCGTTGAGCTCGGTCATCGTGCCCACGGTGGAGCGCGAGTTGCGGACGGGATTGGTCTGGTCGATGGCGATGGCCGGCGGCACCCCCTCCACACGGTCCACGGCCGGCTTGTCCATGCGGTCCAGGAACTGGCGCGCATAGGCCGAGAAGGTCTCGACATAGCGGCGCTGGCCTTCGGCATACAGGGTATCGAACACCAGGCTGGACTTGCCCGAGCCGCTGGGCCCCGTGACCACGGTCAGCTCGCCGGTACGGATGTCGAGATCCAGGTTCTGGAGATTGTGCTGGCGTGCGCCGCGAATTCGAATCAGACCGTGCGTCATGGGTGTTCTGTGGTCAGTGGGAGCCAAACATTCTAGGCAGTCCATGCGTCAGGCATCAGACGCTTCTCAATACCTGTATTTTCATACAGGTTAAACAAAAAGATACCCCCTCAACGCATCCGCGCGACCATAAAAAAACCCCGGAACCAGTCCGGGGCTCGTGCCTCTTGCCGAGGGCTTACTTGGCCATCTGCACGGAGGCAGGCATGGCCTGCTCACCCGGCACACCCTTCACCTGGGTGACGGCCAGCAGCGACACGACAACAAAGGCCAGGCAACCGGCCGCGATGATCCTCATGGTTTTTTCCTTGATCAGGCTGTGAAAAGACGAGCCCAGACAAAAAGGCCCCGCACCTTTCGGTACGAGGCCTGATATGGCAGGCAGGTGCTGATTGGAACAGACCTGCTTTGCTCGCGGCTTACGCCGCGCGGCGATCAGAATGCGTGACGCACGCCCAGCGCGAAGGAGGAGAAGTCCGCGCCCTTCACACCGGTCATGTAGTTGGCGCCGGCCTTGTTGTCCACCTTGGTGTAGTAGCCGTAGACCTTGGTGCGCTTGCTCAGGTTGTAGTTGTAGCCCAGGGTCCACTGGTTGGCACCGGAGTCGGCAATGTTGCTCCACTTGTTGGCGTGGCCCAGGTTCACGTGGAACTCGGAAGCGCCCAGGGTGTACATGCCCGACAGACGGAAGTTGTTGCGCGTGCCGCGGATCTGCTCGTCGTTGCGCTGGTAGTAGCCACCGACCACGAACTGGCCGAAGGTGTAGGCAGCGCGGAAGGCGGCCTGCTTGTCTTCGTCCACCTGGCTGTAGCCGGCGCCCAGGGCCAGAGGGCCCACGTCGTAGTTGACGGCCAGGTCATAGCCGTTCTTGCGGGCGGGCGTGGCCTTCTCGTGCATGGAGACCGAGCCTTCGACCGTCAGGCCACCGATGTTGGGGGTGGTGTAGGAGATCTTGTTGGCGGTGCCCAGGCCGCTGGCGAACCAGACGGGATCGAAGTACAGCGCGTCGGACGAGGTACCCGTGTCATGGTTGTGCATGCTCACGTAGTCGGCCGTGGCGAAGTACGAACCGGGGAAGAAGTTGCCCATGCGGATCTTGCCGAAGCTGCCCGACAGGTTCACTTCGCTCTGACGGCCGAAGGTCAGCGCGCCCGTGGAGGAGGAACCCATGCCGGTGTCGGAAGCGAAACCGCTTTCCAGCACGAAGCCGGCCTTCAGGCCGCCGCCCAGATCTTCGACACCGCGCATGCCCCAACGCGAGGAGTTGTTCTCCATCTTGTTGACGGTCTGGTCACCGATCTTTTCGCGTTCGATGGTCGTGTTGATACGGCCATAAATCGTCACGCTGCTTTGCGCCATCACGGTGGTGGAACCCAGCACGGCCAGCACGGCCAGGGCAACGCGGTTCATCTTGATCATCTCGGCATCTCCTTGGGATTGTTGAGTGGGTATTCTTGAAATCTCAGGGCCGACTCCGGCTCTAGATCAGTGCCATTTGCGGCTGCTGCGGATTCTAGGTGCGGGCATGTCAAAAAATGTATGCCCGCCTCTGAAAATGCGCCATCTGATGCTTTGCTGCCACAGGCATGACATGGAAAACCATTAGAAGCACCCAAAGAAAAAGCCCACGGCAAACCGCCATGGGCTTTCATCAATGCAGAGCCGCAAAACACCGCCGGATACTGCGCATACCGCATGCAACCGGCGCGGCCCAACTCAGAGACGCCGAGCAAGAGCCGCCTCGCGGCGATGGCGTCGTCCCCCTCCCGCGAAACGAGAGAGGGGGAAGGCGCGTCAGCGCCTCAGGGGGAGCCCTCAATCATTCGCGTAGATATCCACATCCTTGGTCTCGCGCAGGAACAGCGTGCCGATGATGGCCGTGGCGCCTGCAATGACGATGGGATACCAGAGGCCGCTGTACATGTTGCCGGTCTGGGCCACGATGGCGAAGGACATGGTGGGCAGCAGGCCGCCGAACCATCCATTGCCGATGTGATACGGCAGGCTCATGGAGGTATAGCGGATGCGCGTGGGGAACAGTTCCACCAGCATGGCGGCGATGGGCCCGTAGACCATGGTCACGAGGATGACCAGGTAGGTCAGGATGGCGACCATCATGACCTTGTTCATCTTCGCGGGGTCGGCCTTGGTGGGGTAGCCGTCCTCGGCCAGCACCTTGGCCACGGTCTTCTTGAACTCGGCGTCCTTGGCCTTGGCTTCCTCGGGGCTCAGGCCCTTGATGGAGAACGAGGGGATCTCGGTGCTGCCGATGCGGATGAAGGCCGTCTTGCCGGGCGCTGCGTCCTCGGAGTCATAGCTGACCGAGCCTGCGGCCAGCAACTGCTTGGCCACGTCGCAGGAGCTGGTGAACTTGGAGGTGCCCGTGGGATTGAACTGGAACGAGCATTCCTTGGGATCGGCGACGATGACCACCTTGTTCTTGGCCTGTGCCGCAGCCAGGTCGGGGTTGGCCGCTTCGGTCAGCGCCTTGAACACGGGGAAGTAGGTCACCACGGCCAGCACGCAGCCCAGCATGATGATGGGCTTGCGGCCTATCTTGTCGGACAGCGAACCGAAGATCACGAAGAACGGCGTGCCGATGATCAGCGCCGCCGCGATCATGAGGTTGGCCGTCACCGCATCGACCTTGAGCTGCTGCGTCAGGAAGAACAGTGCATAGAACTGCCCCGTGTACCAGACCACGGCCTGGCCGGCGGTCAGGCCGATCAGCGCCAGGATCACGATCTTGAGGTTGCGCCATTGGCCGAAGGACTCGGTCAGCGGGGACTTGGAGACCTTGCCCTCGGCCTTCATCTTCTGGAAGGCCGGCGACTCGGACAGCGTCATGCGGATCCACACCGAGATGCCCAGCAGCACGATGGACAGCAGGAAGGGGATGCGCCAGCCCCAGTCCGCAAAGGCCTGCTCGCCGATGGAGGTGCGCACGCCCAGGATCACCAGCAGCGACAGGAACAGGCCCAGCGTTGCCGTGGTCTGTATCCATGAGGTGTAGGCGCCGCGCTTGCCGTGCGGCGCATGCTCGGCCACGTAGGTGGCCGCACCGCCGTACTCGCCGCCCAGGGCCAGGCCCTGCAGCATGCGCAGGCCGATGAGGATCACCGGCGCCGCCACGCCGATACTGGCGTAGGTGGGCAGGATGCCGACGATGAAGGTCGACAGGCCCATGATCAGGATGGTCACGAGGAAGGTGTACTTGCGCCCGATCATGTCGCCCAGCCGCCCGAACACCAGTGCGCCGAAGGGCCGCACGATGAAGCCGGCCGCGAAGGCCAGCAGCGCGAAGATGAAGGCCGATCCCGCATCGAGCCCGCTGAAGAATTGCTTGGCGATGATGGCCGCCAGCGATCCGTAGAGATAGAAGTCGTACCACTCGAAAACCGTGCCTAGCGACGAGGCAAAGATCACCTTGCGTTCTTCCGGAGTCATGGGCCGCGGGGTCGCCTTGACCCCCGCGCCTTGCGATGCGTTGATAGCCATGTCTGTCTCCTTGATTTATTGAATATTTAGCGGGCTTGCCATAGGCCCGCCGATTCACTATCCGCCTGCCTGCTGACGCGAATCTGACTCACCTCTTACAGAAATTGACGGCGAACTGAACGATTTCTTACTAACTCAGCAGCAACCCTGATGCCGTCTTTTTCCATGTGAAAAGCACCGTAAAAACCCTGCCAAACCATGCTGCACTGCGTAAGCACTCGGTCAGAAGCGCTTTCCAGAATGCGCCGCAAGGCTGCAGATCCATGGGGCTGCCGCCGCGATTCCAACTTCAGGAGACAAACCATGACCGATCCGGTGGTAGACAAAATACAGCGCCATCCCAAATACCAGGAGTTGCGATCCAGACGCAATCGCCTGGGCCTTTTTCTGACGCTGCTGATGCTGGTCGTTTATTACGGCTATATCGCGCTGATTGCCTTCGACAAATCATTTCTGGCCCAGCCCATTGGCGCGGGCGTGACCTCGCTGGGCATCCCGATCGCCATGGGCGTGATCGTCTTCTCGGTGATCATCACCGGCCTCTACGTGCGCCGCGCCAATGGCGAGTACGACAAGCTCACCCAGGACATCCTGAAGGACGCCACGAAATGAAGAATTCCGCACAACGCATGCTGCTGGCGCCCGCCGTGGCGCTGGCCCTGACGGGGCCCGTGCTGGCCGCCGGCGGCGATGTCGGCGTGGCCGCCAAGCAGGCCACCAACTGGACCGCCATCATTCTTTTCACGGCCTTCGTCGTGGCCACGCTGTGGATCACCAAGTGGGCCGCGGGCCGCACCAAGTCGGCCGCCGATTTCTACACGGCCGGTGGCGGCATCACGGGCTTTCAGAACGGCCTGGCGATTGCGGGCGACTACATGTCGGCCGCCTCCTTCCTGGGCATCTCGGCCTCGGTCATGGCCAGCGGCTATGACGGCCTGATCTACTCCATCGGCTTCCTGGTGGGCTGGCCCATCCTGACCTTCCTGCTGGCCGAGCGCCTGCGCAACCTGGGCAAGTTCACCTTCGCCGACGTGGCAGGCTACCGCTTCTCCCAGACGCCGTTCCGCGCCTTCGCGGCCAGCGGCACGCTGGTGGTGGTGGCCTTCTACCTGATCGCGCAGATGGTGGGCGCGGGCCAGCTGATCAAGCTGCTGTTCGGCCTGGACTACTGGATCGCCGTGGTGCTGGTGGGCGGCCTGATGATGATCTATGTGCTGTTCGGCGGCATGACGGCCACGACCTGGGTGCAGATCATCAAGGCCTGCATGCTGCTGGCCGGCGTGACCTTCATGGGCTTCATGGTGCTGGCCAAGTACGGCTTCAGCCCCGAGGCGCTGTTCGCCGAAGGCGTGCGCGTGCGCTCCGAGATCGCTGCCAACAACGGCGCCGACCCCTCGGCCGCGGCCAAGGCGGGCCTGGCCATCATGGGCCCGGGCGGCTTCATCAAGGACCCGATCTCGGCCATCAGCTTCGGCATGGCGCTGATGTTCGGCACGCTGGGCCTGCCCCACATCCTGATGCGCTTCTTCACCGTGCCCGACGCCAAGGAAGCGCGCAAGAGCGTGTTCTGGGCCACGACCTGGATCGGCTACTTCTACGTGCTGATCTTCATCATCGGCTTCGGCGCCATCACCCTGGTGCTGACCAATCCCGAGATGGCCGATACGGTCAAGGGCGTGATCCACGGCGGCGCGGGCACGGCCAACATGGCGGCCGTGCTGGTGGCCAAGAGCGTGGGCGGCGACGTGTTCTACGGCTTCATCTCGGCCGTGGCCTTCGCCACCATCCTGGCCGTGGTCGCGGGCCTGACGCTGTCGGGCGCCTCGGCCGTGTCGCATGACCTGTACGCCACCGTGATCAAGAAGGGCAAGGCCGACAGCGCCGCCGAGCTGCGCGTCTCGCGCATCACCACGCTGACGCTGGGCGCCATCGCCGTGCTGCTGGGCATCGTGTTCGAGAAGCAGAACATCGCCTTCATGGTGTCGCTGGCCTTCGCGGTCGCGGCCTCGGCCAACTTCCCCCCGCTGCTGCTGTCGGTGCTGTGGAAGGACTGCACCACCAAGGGCGCGGTGATCGGCGGCTTCATGGGCCTGATCTCCTCCGTGGGCCTGACCGTGGTCTCGCCCCCGGTGTGGGAGGCCACGCTGGGCAACCCCGCAGGCTCGGCCTGGTTCCCCTACGCCTCGCCCGCGCTGTTCTCCATGACCATCGGCTTCGTGGGCGTGTGGCTGTTCTCGGTGCTCGACAAGAGCGCCCAGGCCGCCAAGGAACGCGCCATCTTCCCCGCGCAGCAGGTGCGCTCGGAAACAGGCCTTGGCGCCTCGGGAGCTTCGGGCCACTGAGCCACCGAGCCTCTCAGGCACCCACCATGAAAAGCCGGGCCCAGCGCCCGGCTTTTTCGTTGGCGTGGCAGCAGCCGCCCTCAGATTGATCGGCTGGAGAAGGCGCGCGATCGGATCTGCGATGGCCGGCGCCGTCCAGGCCTCTAGACTTGCGGGGTCTGCGCAGCTTCGCCTGTGCAGCACCGCTTCCCTCTTCAACGCACAGGACAGATCCGACATGCAACTCATCAGCCAAAGCTTCCAGGACGGCCAGGCGATTCCCGGCGAATTCGCGTTCGCGGTGCCCGATGCGGCCTCGCACGTGGCGCTGTCGTCCAACCGCAACCCGCACCTGGCCTGGAGCGGCGCGCCCGCAGGCACGCAGTCCTTTGTCGTGGTCTGCCATGATCCCGACGTGCCCAGCCGCGGCGACGATGTGAACCAGGAAGGCCGCGAAGTGCCGGCCAGCCTGCCGCGCGTGGACTTCTTCCACTGGCTGCTGCTGGACATTCCGGCCGCCACCACCGAGATCGCGGCAGGCGCCCAGTCCGACGGCGTCACGCCGCGCGGCAAGAGCGGCCCGGCAGCCCCCGGCGGCCTGCGCCACGGCATCAACGACTACACGGGCTGGTTCGCGGGCGACGAGCAGATGAAGGGCGACTACTTCGGCTACGACGGCCCCTGCCCTCCGTGGAACGACAGCATCGTCCACCACTACGTCTTCACCGTCTATGCGCTGGCCACGCCCACGCTGGCCGTCTCCGGCGAGCTGACCGGCGCCAATGTGCGCGCGGCGCTGCAAGCCGGCCAGGTGCTGGGCAAGGCCAGCATCACCGGCCTGTACAGCCTGAACCCTGCGGTCTCCGCCGCTTGAGCGAACGCCTTTCCGGGCGCCCTACGTCGCGCCGGCCAGCCTGCGCAGCTTGATGAAGGCCAGCGCCGCCATCACGGCGTCGTTGAGCGCGTCGTGGGCCTCGCGCTGCGGCAGGCCCAGGTCGGCCATCAGCGTGGCAAAGCGCAGGTCGATCTCGGGCGCCTGCTGCTGCCAGGGCAGCAGCTGCCGGAAGCGGTGGTCGTAGTACAGGGCCGAGACCTCGATGCGCTCGTTGGGCAGACCCGTGCCCAGCCAGGGACGCAGCATGCGCTCGATCATGGCCACATCGAATTCCAGGTAGTAGCCGACCAGCGGGCGGCTGCCGATGAAGCGCAGCAGCTGCGCCAGCGCGTCCTCGATGGCCAGGCCCCGGGCCAGGTCCCGCTCGCGCAGGCGGTGGATGCGCACGCTGTCGCCGGGCACGCTGCGCGAGGGGCGCACCAGCAGTTCCAGGCGTTCGCTGGACAGGATGCGCTCGCCCACGATGCGCACGGCGCCGATGGAGATGATCTGGTCGCAGCGCACATCCAGGCCCGTGGTCTCGCAGTCCAGCGCCACCCATTCGCCGGGCGGCGGCGCATCGAAGAGAAAGGCATAGGCCGGGTCCGCCAGCCTGCGCCGCTGCCAGTTGCGCCGCAGGCCCGCCACCCAGCGCTGCAAGGGCGCCGCGCTCATACGGCGTCCAGCCGCAGGCGCTGGCGCAGCAGTTCGCGGAAGCGCCGCACCACGGCCAGCGTGTCCTTGAGCAGGTCGCGCTCCAGGCTGCTCAGGCGCGCCGGGTCCACATGGCCGGTGACGGGGCGGCCCAGGTCGATCTCGGCCAGTCCCGCCTGCAGGCGCAGGCCCATGAGGAAATGCAGGCCCTGGAGCAGCTCCTGCCCCTGGGCGCCGTCGAGCACGCCCTTGTCCACCAGGGCCGCGATGCGCTCGGCCGTGCCGGTGGCGGCGATGCGCTGGGACAGCGCCAGGCTGCGCACGCCATGCACGATGGGGAAGATGCCGGCCTTCTTGAGGTGCACGGGCGCGCCCTCGCCGCCGCGCCCCAGCAGCCGCTCCCACCAGCTGCCCGGCTCGTGCGCGAAGGCGTCGACGGCCGAGGCGAAGCGCGCCACCTGGGCATCGCTGTCCAGGGCCAGCGCCATCAGGTCGCGCCGCACCGTGGCCAGCAGCGCGGCATCGCCCGCCACGGCATGGGCATCCAGGAAGATCGCCAGGTGCATGAGGCCCTCGGGGCCGGGCAGGATCAGCCATTCGCGCACCTGCCTGCCGAAGCTGGCCACCGTGCCGCGCCACTGCGGGTTGCTGAGCATGATGCCGCCCGGGCATTCGGGGTAGCCGAAGCGCTGCAGCTGCGCGGAAAAGCGCGCGCAGATGGCATCGAGGTCCTGGGGCGGCGCATAGCCGTCGCGCAGCAGCAGGCCGTTGTCCTGGTCGGTCTTGAGCAACTGCTCGCCGCGCCCCTCGCTGCCCATGACGAAGAGGCAGCTGTGGGCCACCAGGTCCGGCGGCGCCAGCATCTGCCAGGCACGCTCGAACAGGCGCGCATTGAGCTGCTGCACCAGCCGCGCCATCAGGGCCACCCGCGTGCCGCCCCGGTGCAGGGCGGCCACCAGGCGCGTGATCTGGGCGGCCGCCTGCTCCAGCGCCTGCAGGTCGGCGGCCTGCTCGATCTGCACGGTGATCAGGTGGGAGTGGTTGGCCAGAAAGCTGAACAGGTCCAGCGCCTCCAGGATGCCCAGCACCTGGCCCTGTGCATCCAGCACGGCCAGCCGGTGAACGCGTGCACGCAGCAGCACGACCAGGGCATCGCCCAGCTGGTCGTCGGCGCGCACGGTGAACACGGGCTGGCTGGCGAACTCGCCCACGGCCAGCCGGTCCAGCGGGCGGCCGTCAAGGATGGCGCGCTGCAGCGTGGTGCCCGTGAAGATGCCCAGGCCGCCCTGCGGCAGTCCCGAGACCAGCACGCAGGTCGTGCGCTCGGCATGGAACAGGCGCACCACGGAGACGATGTCGGTGGCCGCATCCACCACATGGGCGGCACGCAGATAGGCCTGGTCCACGCGCGCCAGCGTCAGCGACTGCAATTCGTGCCGGTCGGCGCGCTGGGCCAATGTGCCCAGCTTGTGGCCCAGGTCGGAGAACAGCAGGGCGCCAAAGGCCGTGTTGCGCGCGATCAGCTCGCCCACGGTTTCGCGCGCAAGCTGGTAGGCGATAAGCTCCTCGGCCACGGTGAAGCGGCTGCCCGTGCGGCCGGCCACCAGGGCGCGGCCGTCGAAGCTGTCGTCGGGGCCGTAGCTGGCCAGCACCTCGTCGCCCTCGGTCTGCACCACATGGCCCTTGATGATGACGAAGAGGTGGGTGGGCGCCGAGCCCGCGTCCAGCACCACGGCGCCCTCGGGGAAGTAGGCGATGTCCACGCCATCGCGCACCAGCGCCTGTTCGTCGGGCGTGAGGCAGTCGAAGGGCGAGGCGGCGAAGTTGAAGGCGTTGGGCATGGGGCGGGGCCGTTGTTCCAGCCCCGCCATTCAAACCTTCAGGCCTTGCTCCACGCTTGCAGCCGCGTCCCAGCCGCTGTCGAACCAGCTGTCGCCTTCCAGGTAGGCGCGCAGCATGGGCAGGCTGTCCAGGCCCCAGAAGAGGCGGCCGTCAACCTCCCAGGCCGGCACGCCGAACAGGCCTTGCGCGGCGGCGGCGTCGGTGTTCTCGCGCAGCAGGCGCTTGGCGTTGTCCGCCGCATCCGTGCGCAGCTGCGGCGCCAGCGTGGCGCGCAGTGCGTCGAGCCGCGCGGGGTCCAGCGCGTCGGCGCCGCCCAGCCAGACATGGCGCAGCACGGCGTCCGCCACAAAGCGGTTGATGGTGCCGTCATCGCTGCACTCGAGCGCCAGGCGCAGCAGCGGCAGCGGGTTGAACGGATGGCGGGCCGGCATGTCCAGCCCCACGCCAGTGGCATGGCCCAGCCAGCTCACATGGCGGTAGGTCCATTCGCGCTTGCCCGCGATGCCGGCCGGTCCCGGGTTGGCGTGGCGCTGCAGCAGCGCGCCCAGCAGCACGGGGCGGTACTGCATGTGGTGGCTGATGCCCTGCAGCGCCTGCGGCAGTTGCGCGAACGCCAGCCAGGCATAGGGCGAGATGAAGTCGAGATGGAAGGTGATCTGCTTCATGGCGGGTGCGTCGTGATGGGGATCTAGGGTGCGGTGGCCGCGATGCCTGCGCGCTCCAGCAGCGCGTTCCAGATCGCCAGGCGCTGCGGCGCATCGGACTTGGACCAGGCGCGGATCTCGTCGATGGTGCGAAAGCACCCTTCGCAATGGCTGCGGTCGGGCGTCATGCGGCAGACCGAGATGCAGGGCGAGAGCACGGGCTCCTCTTCGGCACGCGGAGCGTATGCGGCGCGGGCCTTCTGGGCCAGCATTTCCTTGGGGCCCATCATGCCGCCACCTCCTGCACCACGTCGGCCCAGGGCGCGCCGGCCAGCAGTTGCAGCGCGGCCGGCGTGGCCGCGAACACCGCATGCGGATGGCCTGCTGCCGCCCAGACAGTGTCAAAACGCTGCAGTTCCCTGTCCACCAGGGTCACAGGCGTGTTGGCATGGGCCACGGGGCTGACGCCGCCGATGGAAAAGCCCGTCTGCGCCTTGACGAAGTCGGCGTCGGCACGGCCCACGGGGCCGACCAGGGCCGCGACCTTCTTCTCGTCCACGCGGCGGTCGCCCGAGGCCACGACCAGCACGGCCACGCCGTCGCTGCGGCGGCGGAAGATGATGCTCTTGGCCACCTGGCCCACGAGGATGCCCAGCTGGTCGGCCGCTTCCTGGGCCGTGCGCGCGGCGCCGTCCAGCATGCGCGGGCCATCGCCGTGGCCGGCCTGCTGCAGGAAGGCCGCCACGCGCTGCACGCCTTCGGGAAGATGGTGGAGTTCAGATCCGCACATGCTCACACCGCCTCGCATGCAGACGCGCTGGCGCGCTTGGTGAGCAGTGCCTTGGCCACGCGCGACTGCGTGGGGCGGCCCAGGTGGTCGCTGATGAACTGGCCGGCATCAATCAGCTTGTCCAGGTCGATGCCGGTCTCTATGCCCATGCCCTGCAGCATGTAGACCACGTCCTCCGTGGCCACATTGCCCGTGGCGCCCTTGGCGTAGGGGCAGCCGCCCAGGCCCGCCACCGAGGTGTCGAACTGCCACACGCCCAGCGACAGCGCGGCCAGCGTGTTGGACACGGCCTGGCCGTAGGTGTCGTGGAAGTGGCCCGAGACATCGTCGATGGCGAAGTGCTGCAGCGTGGCCTCGATGGCCTTGCGCACCTTGACGGGCGTGCCCACGCCGATGGTGTCGGCCACGCCCACATGCTGCACGCCGATGCCCTTCATGAGGCCGGCCAGGTAGGCCACGCGCTCGGGGGCGATCTCGCCTTCGTAGGGGCAGCCCACGGTGCAGCTCATGGCGCCGCGCACGTAGATGCCCTGGGCGCGGGCGGCTTCGGCCACGGGGGCGAAGCGCTCGATGCTTTCGGCAATGGAGCAGTTGATGTTCTTCTGGCTGAAGGCCTCGCTGGCTGCGCCGAAGACCACGATCTCGTCGGGCCACAGTTCACGCGGCGCCGACAGCGCGGCCTCCAGGCCCTTCATGTTGGGCGTGAGCACGCTGTAGCGCACGCCGCGGCGGCGGACGATGCCGGCCATGACTTCGGCGTTGTCGGCCATCTGCGGCACCCATTTGGGGCTGACGTAGCTGGTGACCTCGATTTCCTTGAGGCCGGCTTCCTGCAGGCGGTGCACCAGCTCGATCTTGACGGCGGCGGGCACGGGCTGTTTTTCATTCTGCAGGCCGTCGCGGGGGCCTACATCGACGAGTTTGACGCGGGAAGGAATGCTCATGGGGTGTTCTCACCGGGATGACGGGTACGGCCCCTATTGTCCAGGCTTGCAGGTCCGGGCACCACCCCATATCCTGCCGGGCCATGCACAACGGCTGCCAGCGCCCCCTTCAGCCCGGCAGGGCCGCCATTTCCTCGCGCAGCATCTCCACCATGCGCGCGGCAGCCGGCGACAGGCGGCGGCCGCTCAGGCGCACCAGGCCGATGGGGCGGCGCAGCACCGGCCGTGCCAGCGGGCGCGCCACCACCTCCGGCCGCTGCACCACCTGCGCGGCCAGCAGGGGCAGCGCGCTCACGCCCAGATCGGCAGCCACCATGGCCGCGATGGTGGCCAGGTGCTCCACGGCGTACTGGGGCGCAAAGCGTATGCCGTGGGTCAGCAGGGCCTCGTCGGCGTACTGGCGCACGCTGGTGCCGGCCGGCATGGAGATGTGGGGCAGATGGGCCACGTCGGCCCAGCCCAGATCGCCGCGCCCGCGCGCCAGCGCATGGCCGCGGCCCAGCAGCAGCACGAAGCGGTCGGAGGCCAGGGGCAGGTAGTCCAGGTCGGCATAGGCGGGGTTGGCCGCCGTGAGCGCAAAGTCCACGCGGCCTGCGCGCACCATGTCGAAGGCCGGCCCGGCCAGGCTGTCGAATAGCTCCAGGTGCACGCCCGGATGCTCGGCCGCGAAGCGCGCCAGCACGCGGGGCAGCAGGCCTGCGGCCAGCGAAGGCAGGGCCGCCAGCGCCAGCCGGCCCACCTGCACCTGGGCCACCTCCTGCACGCGGCGCACGGTCTCGTCCATCTGGTGGCGCAGGATGCGCGCCTGCTCGGCGAAGACCTCGCCGGCCTGTGTCAGTTCCACGGCGCGCGTGGTGCGCTCGAACAGGCGCGCGCCCAGCATCTCTTCCAGCCGCGCCAGCGTGCCCGAGACGGCCGACTGCGACAGGTGCATCTGCAGCGCCGTGCGCCGAAAGCTCAGCGAATCGGCCAGCGCCAGAAAGACATCGACCTCGCGGGCCGACCAATTGATCTTCATAGCCGATCAGTTTATCGAAAAATGCGTCTTTACCGTTCAATGACGGCTGCCTAGACTGCGCCTCAAATCCATGAAATCAGCAGGAGACAGCATGCACAGCAGTTCGCCGCGCAACGCGCGCACGGTGGTCGTCGGGGGAGGCACCATGGGTGCCGATGTGGCCGTGGTCCTGGCCCGGGGCGGCGCCCTGGTGACCGTGGTCGACCCCGGCGCGGCACGGCGCGAGCTGCTGCTGCAGCACATTGCCATCGAGCTGGCCACGGCCGGCTTTGCCCGGTGCGCGTCCCAGGTCTCGGTCTGCGCGGCGCTGGAGGATGTGGCCTGGGACGGCGTGGCCCTGGTGGTGGAATGCATCACCGAACGGCTGGATGCCAAGCAGGCGCTGTTCGCCGAACTTGAGGCGCATGCGCCGGCCGACGCCGTGCTGGCCAGCAACAGCTCGGGCTTTCCCATCAGCGCCATCGCCAGCGGCCTGCCCACGGCGCAGCGCATGCTGGGCCTGCACTTCTTCATGCCCGCCCACCTGGTGCCACTGGTGGAAGTAGTGCTGGGAGAGCGCAGCGACCCGGCCCTGGGCCAGTGGCTGCATGCCTTCATGCGCGGCTGCGGCAGCGTGCCGGTGCTGGTGAAGAAGGACAAGCCCGGCTTTCTGGCCAACCGCATGCAGCACGCGCTGTCGCGCGAGGCCTTCGCCCTCATCGACGAGGGCATTGCCTCGCCCGAGGACGTGGATGCCGCCGTGCGCTTCGGCTTCGGCTTCCGCTTTCTGGCGGCCGGCCCCGTGCTGCAGCGCGACCATGCAGGCATCGAGGTGCATTGCGCGGCCGCCGCCACCATGTACCCCACGCTGTCCAACACCGATGTGCCGGCCCAGGCCCTGCGCGATCGCGTGGCGCGTGGCGATCTGGGCATGAAGACCGGCAAGGGCTTCTTCGACTGGCCCGAGGACCGCCGCCTGGCTGAGCGTGCCCGCTACGACGCGCTGCTGCGCCAGGGCCTGGCCCTGCTGGCCAGCGAGCTGCCGGTGCCGGAGCAGGCACAGGACACGCCATGAGCACGCCGGTCCCCACGTCAACCGCGTCGCCCACATCGCCCACGTCACCCACCTCGCAGTGGAGCGACCCGCTGATCATCACCGTGGCCCCCAACGGCGCCTACAAGCAGCCGGCCGACCACCAAGCCCTGCCGATCACACCGCAGGCGCTGGCCGCCACGGCACGCGCCTGCCTGGATGCCGGCGCAGCGATGATCCACATGCACATCCGCGACGCCCAGGGACACCACAGCCTGGATGTGGACGGCTACCGCGAAGCCTGGCGCGTGGTGCGCGAGGCCGTGGGCACGGACATGGTGGTGCAGATCACCAGCGAGGCCGCAGGCGTCTACCGCGCGCCCGAGCAGATCGCCATGGTGCAGGCGCTGCGGCCCGAGGCCGTCTCCATCGGCCTGCGCGAGATCGACCAGCCCGAGATCGGCGATGCAGGACTGGCGCACTTTTTCACGGGCCTGGTGCGCGACCAGGTCATGGTGCAGGTCATCCTCTACGACGTGGCCGACCTGCGCCGCTGGCAGGCGCTGCGCGCCCAGGGCGTGGTGCCCGAGGCGCCCTGGTTCCTGCTCTTCGTGCTGGGCCGCTACAGCGCGGGCCAGACCTCGCGGCCGCAGGACCTGCTGCCCTTTCTTGCGGCGCATGACGGCGGCGAGCCCTGGGCCGTGTGCGCCTTCGGCGCCACGGAAAACACCTGCATCGCGGCAGCCGCCGCGTTTGGCGGCCATGCGCGCGTGGGCTTCGAGAACAACCTGCTGGCCAAGGACGGCCACACCGCGCCCGACAACGCCGCCCTGGTCCGCCAGGCCGTGGTGTCCGCCCAGGCGCTGGGCCGCCCCCTGGCCACGGCCGACGACATACGCCGGCGCTTCACACCGGGTTGAGCACCAGGCGCCTTACAGGCCGATAAGCCCATAAGCCGATAAGCCGATAAGCCGATAGGCCCATGAGCCCGCACAAGACGGGCCTTCCATTCCAACCACAGGCAGGAGACACAACCATGCAACAGCCCACCCACGGCACGCGGCGTGACGCCATCGCTAAAATCAAGGCAGCCACCGCATTCACGGCGATTCCCCTGGCCTTCATGGCCCTGGGCCTGGCGGGCCAGGCCTCGGCCCAGACCCCGTCGCCGGCGTTCCCCAGCAAGACCATCCGCTTCGTCGTGCCCTACCCGCCCGGTGGTCCTACCGACCTGATGGCACGCATGCTGCAGCCCGAGCTGCAGCAGCGCCTGGGCGTGACCGTCATCGTGGAGAACAAGAGCGGCGCGGGCGGCAACCTGGGCAGCGCCGAGGTGGCCCGCCAGGCGCCCGCCGACGGCCACACCCTGCTGCTGGCCGCCAGCGGCCCCATGGCCGTGAATTCCTCGCTGTACAAGAGCATGCCCTTCAACCCGCTCAAGGACCTGGAGCCCGTGGTGCAGCTGTCGGCCTTCCCGCTGGTGCTGGAAGTGCATCCCTCGCTGGGCGTGAAGACCGTGGCCGAGCTGCTGGCCTTGGCCAAAACGGGCAAGACGCTGAGCTTTGCCTCGGCCGGCAACGGCACGCCCCAGCACCTGGCGGGCGAGCTGTTCAACTCCATGGAGCAGGTCAAGCTGGGCCATGTGCCCTACCGGGGTGCGGGACCGGCACTCAACGACCTGATCGGCGGCCAGGTGGGCGTGATGTTCGACATCGTGGGCAGCTCGCTGCAGCACATCCAGGGCGGCCGCCTGATCCCGCTGGCCGTCACCTCGGCTGAGCGCACCAAGGTGCTGCCCGACGTGCCCACCATGGCCCAGGCCGGCGTACCCGGCTACCAGATCACGGGCTGGCATGGCATTGCCGTGCGCGCGGGCACGCCGCCCGCCGCCATCGACAAACTCAATGCCACGGTCAACGCCATCTTCAAGGACCCGGCCTTCCGCACGCGCTGGGAGGCCATCGGCACGCCGGCCGTGGGCGGCACGGCGGCCGAATTCGGTGCCTTGATCAAGAGCGACTCCCAGCGCCTGGGCGCGCTGGTGCGCAGCACCGGCGTGACGCTGGACTGAGCGCGCCCGTCAGTAGCCGCGCCGCAGGTCCACGCGGCCGCTCACGGCCTCGCCCCGGCTCAGCGCCGCGACCTTGCCCACGATCTGCTCCACGCTGTCGCGCGCCAGGGTGCGGGCCGAGGTGTGGGGCGTGAGCGTGATGCGCGGATGCCGCCAGAAGGCATGGCCGTCGGGCAGCGGCTCGGTGCGGAACACGTCGAGCAACGCGCCGGACACATGGCCCCCGTCGATGGCGGCGACGAGGTCCTCGTCCGCCACATGGCCGCCGCGTCCCACGTTGATGACATAGGCGCCCGGCTGCAGCAGGGCCAGGCTGCGCGCGTCGATGATGCTGTCGGTCTCGGGCGTCAGCGGCAGCAGGTTGACGAGGATGCGGGTGGCGCGCAGAAAGGCGTCGAAGTCCTGCGGGCCGCAGAAGCCCCGCACGCCGTCGATGGCATGCGGCGTACGGCTCCAGCCGTTGACGGGGAAATCGAACACCGTCAGCGCGCGCGCCACGCGCTCGCCCATGCAGCCCAGCCCCATGACGCCCACGGGGTAGTCGGCACGCCGGGGATTGGGCCGGTGCTGCCACAGGCCGGCGGCCATGTCTGCCTCGTAGCCGTCCAGGCCCCGGAAGAAGCGGATCACGGCCTGGCAGACATATTCGGCCATCTGCACGGCCATGCCGGCGTCCTCCAGGCGGTAGACGGGCAGCCCGGCCGGCAGGCGCAGCGGCAGCAGCGCATCGACGCCGGCGCCGATGTTGAACAAGGCCTTGAGGCCCGGCTGCTCGTCGATGAAGCGCTGGGGTGGCGCCCAGACCAGGGCGTAGTCGGCCTGCGGCGCGCCCGGCGACCAGATGTCCACCTCGGCGCCCGGCAGGGCCGCGCGCAGTCCTTGCAGCCAGGCGTCGGGCCTGGTGTCTTCGCAGCAGAAAGTCACTCGCATAGGGGGCCAAGCCTAACGGCCTGGCGACGCCCACGCGCGACTTTTGCGCAAAACTGTCTTGCCTGCGGGCTCAGCTTTCCAGGCGCAGCAGCTCGGAGCCTTCGGTCACCTGGTCGCCGGGCGCATACAGCAGCTCGGCCACCACGCCGTCGCCGGGCGCGGCGATGGTGTGCTCCATCTTCATGGCCTCCATCACGGCCAGCGGCTGGCCCTTGCTGACCTTGTCGCCGGCCTTGACGGCAAAGGAGACCACCTTGCCCGGCATGGGCGCCGTCAGGCGGCCGCCTTCGGACTGCACCTCGCCCGCATGGGCCAGCGGATCGGCCAGGCCCAGCACGGCCGCGCCCTGGGGAGCGAACACATGGCATTGCTCGCCCAGCACATGGACCTGGGCGCGCAGGCGCTGGCCCGCGAACTGCACGTCGAAGGCGCCGTCCCCGGCCTGTTGCCAGGACAGCAGGCCCTCGGCGAGGGACTCGCCTTCGCCCACGGCCAGTTGCAGCGCGCCGTCATGCAGGTAGCGCAGGCGCGCAGGCACGGCGGCCTCGCCCTGGCGGAAGTCCCAGCGCCGCTCGGCCACGCCGTGCGAGCGCCAGCCGTCGCGGCGGCTGAAGGGATCGGCGGTTTCCTGCGCGCGCTCGGCCTGCAGCACCTGGGCCACTGCGGCGGCCACGGCCTGGGCCTGCGGCAGGCGCTGCTGATGGAACAGATGCTGCTTCTCGCGCTCGATCAGCGCCGTGTCCAGCTTGGCGGTTGCAAAGGCATCGCTGGCGATGACCAGGCGCAGGAACTGCACATTGGTGGCCAGGCCCACGATGCGTGTCTCGGCCAGGGCGGCATCGAGCCGCGCCAGCGCCTGTTCGCGCGTGTCGCCATGCACGATGAGCTTGGCGATCATGGAGTCGTAGAAGGGGCTGATGGCATCGCCCTCGCGCACGCCATCGTCCACGCGCACGTCGCCGACACGGAAGCTGGCGCAGTCGGGCTTGCGGTAGACATGCAGGGTGCCGGTGGCGGGCAGGAAGCCGTTGTCGGGGTTTTCTGCGCAGATGCGCGCCTCGATGGCATGGCCGGTGATGCGCAGCTCGTCCTGGCGCTTGGGCAGGGGCAGGCCGCTGGCCACGCGCAGCTGCCAGTCCACCAGGTCCTCGCCCGTGATGGCCTCGGTCACCGGGTGCTCGACCTGCAGGCGGGTGTTCATTTCCATGAAGTAGAACTTCATGGCCTCGGGCTGGTCGTAGCCGCCGGGCTGCTCGACGATGAATTCCACCGTGCCCGCGCCCACGTAGTTCACGGCCTGGGCGGCGGCCACGGCGGCCTCGCCCATCTTCTGGCGCAGCGCAGGCGTCATGCCAGGCGCTGGGGACTCCTCCAGCACCTTCTGGTGGCGGCGCTGCACCGAGCAGTCGCGCTCGAACAGGTAGACGCAGTTGCCCTGGGTGTCGCCAAAGACCTGGATTTCGATGTGGCGCGGGCGCAGCACGTATTTCTCGACCAGCACGGCATCGTCACCAAAGCTGTTGATGGCCTCGCGCTGGCAGCTGGCCAGGGCGGCTGCGAAGTCCTCGCTGCGCTCGACCAGGCGCATGCCCTTGCCGCCGCCGCCGGCACTGGCCTTGATCAGCACCGGGTAGCCGATGCGGTCGGCCTCGCGCTGCAGCAGCTGCGGGTCCTGGTCGGCCCCGTGGTAGCCGGGCACCAGGGGCACGCCGGCCTTTTCCATGAGCTGCTTGGAGGCCGCCTTCAGGCCCATGGCGCGGATGGCCGAGGGCGGCGGGCCGATGAAGACCAGGCCGGCATCGGCGCAGGCCTGGGCGAATTCCTCGTTCTCGCTGAGAAAGCCGTAGCCGGGGTGGATGGCCTGGGCGCCCGTGGCCTTGGCGGCCTCCAGGATGCGTTCCCAGCGCAGATAGCTGTCCTTGGGGGCGCTGCCGCCGATGTGCACGGCCTCGTCGCAGGCCTGCACATGCTTGGCGCGGGCATCGGCGTCCGAGTACACGGCCACGGTGCGCACGCCCATGCGGCGGGCGGAAGCCGCGACGCGGCAGGCGATTTCACCGCGGTTGGCGATCAGGATCTTCTTGAACATGCGTTATCTCCAGTGTTTTCTCTGCAGCCCCGGTCATTCGGCGACCGGCGGCTATGGTTTTTGATTCATCGCGGGAGACCCGCCGAACAGCGCGCGCAGGCGCTGCACCACGGCCTTGAGAAAGCGCCACAGCGCCCAGGTCAGCAGCCACAGGGCGATGACCACGACCAGCAGCACGGCGGCGAAGGCCAGCGGATGAGTGAGCGCCAGCCAGATCGCGCCCACCGAGGCACCGTCCTCCACCAGGCTCGCGCCCACGTTGGAAAACGGCTCCGGCGAAGTGTTGATGGCCGCGCGCGCCGTGCTCTTGGCCACCTGGCTGGACAGGGCCAGCGAGCCGCCCATCAGGGCCGCCATGGTGGCCATGGTCGCGCTGTCGGCGCCGAAGACGCCGGCCGCCAGCGCCGCGCCCGCCGGGATGCGGATCACGCTTTGCAGCAGGTCCCAGACCGAGTCCACGCCGGGGATCTTGTCGGCGAAGAACTCCACAAACAGCAGCGCGCCGCTGGCGAACAGCAGGGCCGGATGCTCCAGCACATGCAGCCCGCCCGGCAGCGCCACCCAGCCCAGCGCGCCCAGCAGCCCGGTCACGAAGACCACGGCGTAGAGCCTAAAGCCGCTGGCCCAGCCCAGTGCGGCGGCCAGCGCCAGCAGGCCGGCCATGTCCATGCCGCTGGTGGCCTGGCCCACGCGCTCGGCCACTTCGCCAGCCGCCTCGCTGACCGTGTGGTGCACGGCCGGGCCCGGGTACAGGCCCACGGACTGCAGCCACTGGACGAGGGAGTCGGTCAGGGTGCTCATGGTGTTGACTCGGCGTTGGCTCGGCGTTGCTCGGTGGTGGCGCGATGAATGGGCAGCCCGCGCGTGTCAGGCCAGCCAGGCCGGCTTGCGCTTTTGCAGGAAGGCCTGCACGCCCTCCTTGCCCTCGGCGCTGGCGCGGATGTCGGCAATGCCTTCGACGGTGGCGGCGATCAGTTGCTCGTTGATCTCGCGCTCGGCCACGTCGATCACCAGGCGCTTGCAGGCGCGGGCGGCGGCGGGACCGGCGCTGACCAGGTGCTTGAGCAGGCCGTCCACGGCGTTGTCCAGCTCGTCTGCCGCCACCACGCGGTGCACGAAGCCGATGCGCAGCGCCTCGGCCGCGTCGAAGCGCTCACCGGTCAGGAAGTAGCGGTGGGCGGCGCGCGCGCCCATGGCGCGGATCACGTAGGGGCTGATGGTGGCGGGGATCAGGCCGATCTTCACCTCGGACAGGCAAAAGCCCGCGCCCTCGGCGGCCACGGCCATGTCGCAGGCAGCGACCAGGCCCATGCCGCCCGCATAGACATCGCCCTGCACGCGCGCGATGGTGGGCTGCGGGCATTCGTAGATCACGCGCAGCATTTCGGCCAGCAGGCCGGCGTCCTCGCGGTTCTCGTCGCGCGAGTAGTCGGCCATGCGGCGCATCCAGTTGAGGTTGGCGCCTGCGCAAAAGGCCGGGCCCTCGGCGGCCAGCACCACGGCGCGCACGTCGCTGCGCTTGCCCACGGAGTGGAAGGCCTGGGTGATGTCGGCGATGACCTCGTCGCTGAAGGCGTTGCGCACTTCGGGCTGGGTCAGCGTGATGGTGGCCAGGGGGCCCTGGAATTCGAGGGTCAGTGCGGTGGTTTTCATGAAGTACCTCGCTGCAAGGAAAGAGGGGCCGCCGTCACATGCGGAACACGCCGAAGCGCGTGTCCTCTATGGGAGCGTTGCGCGTGGCCGCCAGGCCCAGCGCCAGCACGCGGCGCGTGTCGGCAGGGTCGATGACGCCATCGTCCCACAGGCGCGCCGTCGCGTAATAGGGGTGGCCCTGATCCTCGTACTGCTGGCGGATGGGGGCCTTGAAGGCCTCTTCCTCCTCGGCCGTCCATTGGCCGCCCTTGGCCTCGATGCCGTCGCGCTTGACGGTGGCCAGCACGCTGGCCGCCTGCTCGCCGCCCATGACCGAGATGCGCGCGTTGGGCCACATCCACAGGAAGCGCGGCGAATAGGCGCGGCCGCACATGCCGTAGTTGCCCGCGCCGAAGGAGCCGCCGATGATGATGGTGAACTTCGGCACGGCCGCCGTGGCCACGGCCGTGACCAGCTTGGCGCCATGGCGGGCAATGCCTTCGTTCTCGTACTTGCGGCCCACCATGAAGCCCGTGATGTTCTGCAGGAAGACCAGCGGGATCTTGCGCTGGCAGCACAGCTCGATGAAGTGCGCGCCCTTGACCGCCGATTCGCTGAACAGGATGCCGTTGTTGGCGATGATGCCCACCTGCATGCCCTCGATGCGCGCAAAGCCGCAGACCAGGGTGGCGCCGAAGCGCGCCTTGAACTCGTCGAAGCGGCTGCCGTCCACCACGCGGGCGATGATCTCGCGCACATCGAAGGGCTTGCGCGTGTCCACGGGGATCACGCCGTACAGCTCGCCGCCGTCGAACAGCGGCGCTTCGGGGGGTAGGTCGCCAGCCGCCGGCTGCTTGGCATGGTTGAGGTTGGCCACGGACTGGCGTGCCAGCGCCAGCGCGTGGGTGTCGTTGTGGGCCAGGTGGTCGGCCACGCCCGACAGGCGCGTGTGCACGTCGCCGCCGCCCAGGTCCTCGGCGCTGACCACCTCGCCCGTGGCGGCCTTCACCAGCGGCGGGCCGCCCAGGAAGATGGTGCCCTGGTTCTTGACGATGATGGACTCGTCGCTCATGGCCGGCACATAGGCGCCGCCGGCCGTGCACGAGCCCATGACCACGGCGATCTGGGCAATGCCCTCGGCGCTCATGTTGGCCTGGTTGAAGAAGATGCGGCCGAAGTGCTCGCGGTCGGGAAACACATCGTCCTGGTTGGGCAGGTTGGCGCCGCCCGAGTCCACCAGGTAGATGCAGGGCAGGCGGTTCTGCGCGGCGATCTCCTGGGCGCGCAGGTGCTTCTTCACCGTCATCGGGTAGTAGGTGCCGCCCTTCACCGTGGCGTCGTTGCACACGATCATGCAGTCCACGCCGCTGACGCGGCCGATGCCGGCGATCAGGCCCGCGCCGGGTGCATCGTTGCGGTACATGTTGAGCGCGGCCAGCGGGGCGACCTCCAGAAAGGGCGTGCCCGGGTCCAGCAGCATGGCCACGCGTTCGCGCGGCAGCAGCTTGCCGCGCGCCACGTGCTTGGCGCGCGCGGCCTCGCCGCCGCCCTCGGCGACCTTGGCCACCTGGGCCTGCAGGTCCTCGACCACGGCGCGCATGGCGGCGGCATTGGCCAGGAAGTCCGCCGAACGCGGATTGAGTTGGGTGCCCAGAATGCTCATGTGTGGCCTCTTCTTGTGTTTGCCCGATGCGGGCGCTTGGTTTTTTCGAATGTGCTGCAAAGAACGGCGGCCCGGGCTGGGGAAAATGCCGTATGCACACCGTTGAAATCGTCTTGCTCGTTTTGCTGCTGGGGGCACTGACCGGCATTGCCGCGCGCTATGTGCGCGCCATCCCGCTGCCGCTGATACAGATCGCCCTGGGAGCGCTGATCGCCTGGCCGCAAAAGGGCCTGCACATCGCCTTCGATCCCGAGCTGTTCCTGCTGCTGTTCATCCCGCCGCTGCTGTTTGCCGACGGCTGGCGCATCCCCAAGCGCGAGTTCTTCTCGCTGTACCGCCCCATCCTGCGCCTGGCGCTGGGCCTGGTGCTGTTCACGGTGGTGGGGCTGGGCTGGCTGATCCACTGGCTGGTGCCCGGCATGCCGCTGACCGTGGCCTTTGCGCTGGCCGCCGTGGTCTCGCCCACCGATGCCGTGGCCGTCTCGGCCATCACGCGCAACCTGGGCATGCCCGAGAAGACCATGCACATCCTCGAAGGCGAGTCCCTGCTCAACGATGCCTCGGGCCTGGTGGCGCTGAAGTTCGCCATTGCCGCCACGCTGACCGGCCTGTTCTCGTGGACCGAGGTGGCCAAGGAATTCATGTGGATGGCCCTGGGCGGCCTGGGCGTGGGCACGCTGATCGGCTGGGGCTTTTCCTATGCGCGCAGCACCATCACGCGCCGCCTGGGCGACGTGGCGGCCACGCAGATGGTGCTGCTGCTGATCCTGCTGCCCTTCGCCGCCTACATCGTGGGCGAAAAGATCGGCGTGTCGGGCATCCTGTCGGCCGTGGCCGCGGGCATTGCCACCAACTTCGCCGACTTGGAGCGCAGCAGCTACATCAGCGAGCGGCTGCAGACCGAGGGCACCTGGAGCATGGTGGAAGCCTCGTTCAACGGCGCCATCTTCCTGCTGCTGGGCCTGCAGCTGCCCTCCATCATCGGCGTGACGCTGCACGATGCGGGCAGCGAATGGTGGGTGCTGGTGGGCTATGTGGTGATCATCTCCAGCGCGCTGCTGCTGATGCGCTGGATCTGGCTGACCCTGGGCGTGCAGCGCAGCCTGGCACGCGCCCACTTCCAGGGAAAGATGGCAGAGCGCCCCTCGCACCTGCTGAACCTGGCCACCACCATGGCCGGCATACGCGGCGCCGTGACGCTGGCTGGCGCGCTGTCCGTGCCCATGCTGCTGAACAACGGCCAGCCCTTTCCGGGCCGCGAGATGCTGATCTTCCTGGCCACCGGCACCATCTTGTTCACCCTGGTGCTGGGCAGCATCGCGCTGCCGCTGATCCTGCGCCGCATGCCCCAGCCCGGCGAATCGCCCACGGTGCGCGAGGAGCGCCTGGCGCGCGTGGCCGCCTGCCAGTCCGCCATTGGCGGGCTGACGCTGAGCGAGGAAGAGATCCAGGGCCACACGCCCGAATGGGTGGCCATGCACCAGGAGGTCATGGGCCACTTGACGCAGGAGTACCGCAACCGCGTCCAGCTGCTGGACGACGGCAGCGGCACGGCCTCCAGCATCGAGATCCAGCGCGAGGCGCCCGAAGTCGTGCGCCAGCGCAAGCTGCGCTACCTGTTGGAGATCGAGCTGCGCCTGCGCTGCATCCACCAGGAGCGCGACGCGCTCTACGCCGAGCGCCAGGCCCACCGCATCAACGACGAGTCGCTGCGCCGCCTGGTCAGCGAGCTGGACATGCAGGAGATCTCGCTGCGCAAGCGCCTGGTGGTGGCGCGCCGCGCTGCAGCCTCGGCCGTGGCCGCGCCCGAGGGCGGCACGCACTAGGCGGCACGCGGTGGACAGCTGGCGGCAGCACATGAAAGCAGCCCTCAGGCGGTCCTGGCCGGACGCAGATCCAGCATGGCGATCATCTCGTCGCGGATCTTGAACTTCTGGATCTTGCCGGTCACCGTCATCGGGAAGGCCTCGACGAAGCGGATGTAGCGCGGCACCTTGTAGTGGGCGATCTGGCCCTTGCAGAAGTCGCGCACGCCGTCTTCGGTCAGCGTCTGTCCGGGCTTGACGATGATCCAGGCGCACAGCTCCTCGCCGTAGCGCACATCGGGCACGCCGACCACCTGCACGTCCTGCACCTGGGGATGGCGGTAGAGGAATTCCTCGATCTCGCGCGGGTAGATGTTCTCGCCGCCGCGGATCACCATGTCCTTGATGCGGCCGACGATGTTCACGTAGCCCTGCTCATCCATGGTGGCCAGGTCGCCCGTGTGCATCCAGGCCTCGTCGTCGATGGCCTCGCGCGTGCGGGCCTCGTCCCCCCAGTAGCCATGCATGACCGAGTAGCCGCGCGTGCACAGCTCGCCCGAGACACCAGGCGCCACCACCTCGCCCGTGGCCGGGTCGACGATCTTCACCTCCAGGTGCGGCTGCACCTTGCCCACGGTGGACACGCGGCGCTCCAGCGGCGTGTCGGCATCGCTCTGGCAGCTGACGGGGCTGGTCTCGGTCATGCCGTAGGCGATGGTGATCTCGGACAGGTGCATGTCGCTGACCACGCGCTTCATCACCTCGATGGGGCAGGGCGAGCCGGCCATGATGCCGGTGCGCAGCGTGCTCAGGTCGAACTCCTTGAAGCGCGGGTGGTCCAGCTCGGCGATGAACATCGTGGGCACGCCGTGCAGGCCCGTGCAGCGCTCGGCCTGCACGGTCTCCAGCACCAGCAGCGGATCGAATCCGTCATTCGGGTAGACGATGGCCGAGCCATGCGTGAAGCAGGCCAGGTTGCCCAGCACCATGCCGAAGCAGTGGTACAGCGGCACGGGAATGCACAGCCGGTCCTCGGGCGTCAGCCGCATGCACTCGCCGATGAAAAAGCCGTTGTTCAGGATGTTGCGGTGGGTCAGCGTGGCGCCCTTGGGAAAGCCCGTCGTGCCGCTGGTGAACTGGATGTTGATGGGGTCGGTGTTCTTGAGCGTGGCGGCCACGGCGTCGATGCGCGCATCCTGCGCATCACCGCGCGCCAGCAGGCTGGAAAAGCGCAGCATGCCGGGCTGCTCTTCGCCCTGCCCTGCGACGTCGATCCAGACCACGCTGCGCAGCTGGGGCAGGCGCGCGCAATGCAGGCGGCCGGGCTCGGCCGTGGCCAGCTCGGGGGCCAGTTCGCGCAGCATGCCCAGGTAGTCGCTGGTCTTGAACTGCGCCATGGTCACCAGCGCCTTGCAGCCGACCTTGTTGAGCGCGTACTCCACCTCGGAGGTGCGGTAGGCCGGGTTGATGTTGACCAGCACCAGGCCGACCTGGGCCGTGGCCAGCTGCATCAGCACCCATTCGGCGTTGTTGTGCGACCAGATGCCGACGCGGTCGCCCTTGTCCAGCCCCAGGCCCAGCAGCGCGCTGGCCAGGCGGCGCGCCTCGGTGTGCAGGCCGGCATAACTGTAGCGCAGGCCCTGGTGGCGGCTGACCAGGGCCTCGCGATCGGGCTGGCGGGCCGCCATGTCGGCAAAGAAATCGCCGATGGTCTGCTCGATCAGCGGCACATCGGTGCGGCCTTGGGCATGGCTGGAAGCGAGCGGGGCGTTCTGGGCGGGCATGCGTTGTCTCCTGTGTCGTCGGCGGCGCCTGGAACGGGCAAATGCAGTGGCCTGCCCCGTCACGGCAGCTATTGCGTGGCAGCATAAGGGCCAACCCCGAGCAGAACAGGCCACGAAGGTTGCAATAATTGCCAGCATGTTCACCCCCTCGCTGGTCAAGACCCCCCTGCCCCAGGCGGCCGCCACCATGGCCTCCGCACACCCTGCAGTCACGCCCATGGCCTTTGTGCAGGCCATTATGCTGGCCTACGAACGCCGGGGCATCAGCGCCCTGTCCGCCCTGGAGAAGGCACAAATCGCGCCAGACTCCGTCAAAGAGCGCAACGAGTGCATCACGGCGCTGCAGATGGAGGCACTGTCCGATGCCGCCATGCGCGAACTCGACGACGAGGCCCTGGGCTGGTTCTCCCGGCGCCTGCCCTGGGGCAGCTACGGCATGCTGGCGCGCGCCAGCATGGGCAGCGAGCAGCTGGGCCTGGCGCTGGCGCGCTGGTGCCGCCACCATGGCCTGCTGGCCGATGACATCCGGCTCACGCTGACGCAGGAAGACGGCTTGGCCACGCTGGCCATCGAGGAGCTGTCCACGCTGGGCGCCATGCGCGAGTTCTGCCTGCTGTCGGTGCTGCGCAATATCCACGGCCTGGCCAGCTGGTTCATCGATGAGCCGCTGCCGCTGCGGCGCGCCTGCTTTCCCTTCGATCCCCCGCCGCATGCGGGCGTGTATGCGCTGCTGTTCCCGCCGGGCGAGGTGGAGTTTGGCGCGGCCCGGGCCTGCCTCCAGTTCGACGCGCGTTTTCTGGATATGCCGCTGACGCGCGACGAGCCTGCCCTGCAGCGCATGCTGCAGCGCGCCCTGCCGCTGCAGGTGCGCCCCTACCGGCGCGAGCGCCAGCTGGTGCAGCGCGTGCGCCAGCTGCTGGCGGCCGACGCCGAATGCCTGCAGACGGCCGACACGCTGGCGCGCCAGCTGCACCTGTCCCAGCGCAGCCTGCACCGCCAGCTCAAGGAAGAAGGCGCCTCGCTGCAGGCGCTCAAGGACGAGGTGCGGCGCGAGCGTGCCGTGGCCCTGCTGCTGCGCACCAGCCGGCCCATCAAGCGCATCGCGCAGTCCTGCGGCTTCCTCAACGACAAGAGCTTCATCCGCGCCTTCCGGCTGTGGACGGGGCTGTCGCCTTCCGAATTCCGCAAGAGCGCGCGAGCCCGGCCCGAGTGAGGGCCGCGCGCATCCTGGCGCGATTTGCATCCTGCGCGACTGCCGCCGTCCGCGCATCTGGCCTAGGCTTTGCGCATGCACCATCTCCACCACTGCGTCAGCGCGCGCTCCTTCCGCGCGCTGTGGATGCTCGAAGAACTGCAGCTTCCCTACACGCTGCACATGCTGCCGTTTCCGCCGCGCGCGCTGCAGCGCAGCTACCTGGAGCTCAACCCGCTGGGCACGGTGCCGCTGCTGCGCCACGGCGAGGCCAGGCTGACCGAGTCAGCCGCCATCTGCGAATACCTGGCCGCCCTGCACCCCGGGGCGGGCCTGTCCGTGCAGCCGCAGGAGGCGGGCTTCGCGGCCTACCTCAACTGGCTGCACATGAGCGATGCCACGCTGACCTTCCCGCAGACCCTGGTGCTGCGCTATGCGCACTTCGAACCGGCCGAACGGCGCCAGCCCCAGGTGGCCCAGGACTACCAGCGCTGGTTCCTCGCGCGGCTGCGCGCCGTGGAGCAGGCCGTGGAGCAGCGCGACTGGCTCACGGCAGACCGCTTCACCGCTGCCGACGTGGCCGTGGGCTATGCGCTGATGCTGTCGGCGCACCTGGAGATGGAGCCGCAATGGGGGCCTGCCACCCAGGCCTACTGGCAGCGACTGCAGCAGCGGCCCGCCTTCCAGCGGGCGCTGCAGGCCGAGCAGCAGGCCGCGCGTGCGCAGGCCGTGGACGAGACGCCTTCGCCGCGGCTGCGCTAGGGCCCCGGCTCAAGCCCAAGCTCAAGCGCTGGCGCTGGCGCTGGCGCTGGCCTGTCCGATGGCGCGCAGCATGGCAGGCAGCTCGCCCATGTCGCCGAACACGCAGCTGGCGCCGGCTTCGAGCAGTTGCTCGGCCGATGCGTGGCCCTGGTCGGCCGGGAAGTAGCCCCAGACCGTGGCGCCTGCGGCCACGCCGGCGGTGACGCCGGTCACCGTGTCCTCGATGACCAGGCAGCGCGCCGGCTCCACGCCCAGTGCAGCGGCGGCGGCCAGGTACACATCGGGAAAGGGCTTGCTGCGCGGCAGCTCATGGCCGCTGAAGACGCGGCCCTCGAAATACGGGGCCATGCCGACCTGGGCCAGCTGCATCTCCACCTTGGCGCGGTCCGCGCCCGAGGCGCAGGCGATGCGGCCAGCGCACAGCGCATGGGATTCGCTGACGGCGGACAGCGCGCCGTCAATGGCCACCAGCTCGGCGCGCAGCGCGGCGTTGCGGCGCTCGTAGAAGGCGGCCATCCATGCGTCGGTCAGCGGCTTGCCGGTGCGCGCCTCGATCAGCGCGGCCTGGCTGCGCACGGTTTTGCCGATGAATTCGCGCAGGCATTCCTCGGTGCTGATGGGCCAGCCCGATTCATTGAGCATGGTGCACAGCACGCGGTTGGTGATGGATTCACTGTCGACGAGCACGCCGTCACAGTCGAAGAGCACGGCCTCGAAAGCAGTCATGGATGGATTCTCGAAACAAACTGAGCAAGGGCGCCCTGGGGCGCCCTTGCTGCGGAAAATGGCCGGATTATGCGCCGGCCGCGCATGCCTGTGCCCTGCTCAGGGGAAGGAGGCACCGGCCAGCGGATGGACCATGCGCTTGACGTTGCGCACCGAGATGGAATGGAACTGGCCATCGTCGGTGACCACATCGCCGAAGGCGAAAAAGCCTTCGGCCGCGTTGCGGTTGAACTGCTCCAGGCGCTGCGCGAGGCTGGCGTTGTTGGACACGGATTCGAGGCGGTACTCGATGGCGCCCTGCTGGTCGCCGCTCTTTTCGTACAGCTGCACGCCTTCGGTATTGCCGCGCAGCACCAGGGCGCCGCGCAGCAGATGGCCCTTGGCACCCATCTCGTCCAGGCGCTGCTTCAGCGCCGTGCCGTTGGCCATGCCGAAGGGCGCGGCCAGGGCGAACACCGCGTACTCGAAGGCCGGTGCCTTGGAGTCCTTGACGTAGAGGTTGAACATCTCGTCGCCCGAGATCAGCGGGCCCGTGTAGCGGAAACCCCGGCCGCTCATCTCGGCCAGTTGCTGCGTGAAGCCGGACGTGTCCAGCGCACCCACGGCGGGGCGCGTCTCGTAGCTGTAGGTGGCGGCGGCGCTGCTGCTGCGCACATAGAGGTTGCGCAGGTCCTGCGTGCTGCTGGGAAACGCCATGCCCGACTTGTACAGGTAGCCCTGCGCACCCTGCGCATTGAGCTGGGCCACCAGGGCCGAGACGCCCGCCACGTCGGCCACCATGCGGTAGTCCAGGCGCGTGCCGGTGTGGGCCGTGTCGGTAACGTAGAAGTCACCGATGGGAACGGGAAAGGTCGTGCCGCCCGAGGCGAGGCTGTAGGTGAAGGCATAGCCTTGCGCCCCCAGCGTGTTCATGGCGGACAGGGCCGCGTCGAAGTTTTCGGCAGCCGTCTCCATGCGGTACTGGCCGGTCACCGGGGTCGTTGTGCCGCCGCCGGGGTTGCCGGGCGTGCCGGGGTTGCCAGGATTTCCGCCATTGCCGGGATCTCCGCCGCCCGGTTCTCCCAATCCACCACCACCACCGCCGCCACAGGCGGCCAGGGTTCCCAGAAGCATCAATGCCGCACTGCGGCGCGTGAGCTGTACCATCTTCATGACTATCTCCCCTTCTCGTTGAATACGTGCCCGTTCCATGCGGAATCTCAGGGCATCGGCGGCGATTTTGGGGAGTTGGCCGACATCCGGTCACCCCCCGGCCGGGGGGTAATCGTTACGATGTGCGCAAGGTGTATCCGGGCGCGCCCTGGCGCTCCAGCCCTTTCGACATGCCTTTGCGCGGACCATGCACAGCCATCCCCTCCTGACCGATTCCTCCTGTCTCCAATCGGGGCGCTATGCCCTGGTGATCGACGACCACCCGCTGACGGCCATGGGCGTGTCCGAATTCCTGAAACAATTCGGCCTGTCCGAAGTCCATGCCGTGGCCGATGCGGGTGAAGGCCTGCAGTGCATGGCCGGCAGGGGATCGCCGCATCTGGCCATCGTGGATTTCTGGCTGGGTGCAAGTGCGGGAACGGACGTGGTGCGCGAAATCCGCACGCTGGCGCCCGCCTGCCGCGTGCTCATGACCAGCGGCGACACGCATGGCGCGATTGCCCTGAAGGCACGCGCGGCCGGGGCCCATGGCTTTGTGCTCAAGTCGCAGCCGCCGCAGGTGCTGCAGCAGGCCGTGGCGGCCCTGCTGCGCGGCGAGACCTGGTTCCCCGCCGCCCCGCTGGCGCCACAGGCGCCCGGCGGCGCCCATGCCATCCGCATGACGGCGGCCGAGCTGGGCCTCACCCCGCGCCAGGCCCAGGTGCTGGACCTGGTGCTGCGCGGCCTGCCCAATCCCAGCATTGCGCAGTTGCTGCATCTGTCGCCGCACACGGTCAAGGAGCATGTGGCGGGCGCTCTGCAGCGCCTGGGCGTGCACAGCCGCATCGACGCCATCACGCGCATGCAGGGCATCGCGCTGGAGCTGCCGCCCTCCGTCCCGCCGACCGATACGGTTCAGGCGCCGGCCACGGCCAGCCTGCGCTGAAGCAGGGCCAGCAGCGCCAGCGGGTCCACGGGCTTGCGCAGCAGCAGATAGCCCAGTTCCTGCGCCTCCTGCTCCAGCGCCGGTGACGGCTCGCCGCTGAGCAGGGCACCCGCCGCCTGCGGCGATTGCGCCAGCACGTTCTGCAGCAGCACAAAGCCGTTCTCGCCCTGGGCCAGATGGTGGTCGCACAGCACGAAATCAGGGTGCTGCCCTGCCGCCAGCCAGTCGGCCACCTCGCGGCCCGTGGCAGCCACATCCACCTGCAGCCCCCAATCGCGCAGCAGGCCGGCCAGGGCCCGCGCCACCTGCGCATCGTCATCGACCACCCAGCACCGGCCCTGGAGCAGGGGCGGCCGGGACTGCGCCTGCGTCTGCGCCTGCGATCCCTCGGACGATCCCTCAGACTGCGGCAAGGCCGCCTGCACATTCAGGCTGGACGGCAATTGCAGCCAGAAGCAGGACCCCCGCCCTGGCGTGGACAGCAGGCCGTGCTCCACGCCCATGCGGCGGGCGGCTGCGGCCACGACGGCCAGGCCCAGGCCCTGGCTGCTCACGCCGGGCAGGTGGTCGGCCGCAGGCTGGGCCGCGCGCCGGGCCGCCTGGCCTGAGCGCGCGCGAAAGTGCGGTGCGAAGACATGGGGCCGGTCTTCGGCCGCAATGCCCAGGCCCGTGTCCCAGACCTCGATGCGCCAGCCCCCGCCGTGCACGCGGGCGGCCAGCAGCACCCCGCCGCGCTGGGTGTAGCGCAGGGCGTTGTGCAGCAGGTTGAACACCATCTGGCGCAGCAGGGCCTCGTCGGCACGCACCAGGCTATCCATGCCGCGCGCCACGCGCCAGCGCAGCACCAGCCCGCGCTGGCGCGCCTCGGCCGCGAACAGGCGCGTGGCATCGCCCAGCAGAATGCGCAGGTCCATCACCTGGGCGCGCAGCTCCCAGGTGCCGTTCTCCAGCCGCGACAGGTCCAGCAGGTCGTTGCACATGGTGCCCAGCGACTGGGCACAGGCCTGGGCATCGTCAAGCACGCCTGCCAGTGCGCCGTCGGCATTGCGCTGGCGGGCGGTTTCCACCAGCAGGCCCAGGGCATGCAGCGGCTGGCGCAGATCATGGCTGGCGGCCGACAGGAAGCGGCTCTTGGCCTCCAGCGCCTGTTCGGCCTGCTCCTTGGCGGCCAGGTAGCGCTCGGCCAGCAGTTGGCGGTCGCGCTCCTGCGCCCATTGCTGCAGCATGAGCTGGCGCGCCCCCCAGGCATGGCGCGCGATGGTGGCGCCATACAGCATGAGCAGCGGCAGCAGGTACAGGCCCCTGTTCGGGAAGTACCAGACCACGGCCAGCAGCATGGCGCCGTACAGCACGCCGAAAAAGCGCTTGAACACGGCAGATGCCGGCGCCAGGAAGGTGGCGGCCGAGGCCACGACGCCGCACAGCACCAGGTAGATGAAAAGCCGGAATTCATGGCCGCTGCCATGGGTCAGCGGTATCGCCAGCGCCCAGGAACCGGCGTTGAGCAGGGCCATGCGGCCCATCACGCGCTCCCAGCGCTGCAGCCGCGCTGGCAACTCGGCCGAGGGCACGGCAGCACCCAGGTCCCGGCGCAACTGGCGTCGCAACCCGACGAAGACGCAGGCCATGAACGCCATGCCCAGCCACCACAGCAGCAGCGGCACCTGGAAGGCGCCCGTTTCGTGCCGCTGCAACCAGACCACGATGCCGGGGATGATGAGGGCCGCCGCCTCGGACGAGCCCCGCGATGCGATGGACAGCAGCAGCCGCTGGCGCTGCTGCAGTTTCCACAGCGGCTCCGCAGGGCCGCCGCCGTGTTCAGAACTGGTCGCCATCCACGTAGAGCCAGCGCCCGGCTTCGCGCACGAAACGGCTGCGCTCATGCAGGCGCACGGCGCGGCCGCCCACGCGGTAGCGCGCGACGAATTCCACCTCGGCGCTGTCCTCGCCGGTGCTTCGGAAGTCCTTGACCGCCAGCCCCAGCCAGCGTGCCGAAGGCTCGAAGTCCAGCGTGGCGGGCCGCTGGCTGGCGTGCCAGGTGGCCAGCAGATAGGCGGCGTCCTCGCGCACGAAGGCGCTGTAGCGCGAGCGCATCAAGGCCTGGGCGTCGGGCGCAGGGCAGTCGTCGAAATGGTCCAGGTAGCGGCCGCAGCAGGCATCGAAGGCCAGGGGACGGCCCTTGGCATCCTGAAGACCGCAGGGACAGGCCGGGGAGGTGGCGGCAGCGCTCATAGCGGCTGGCCCTGCGGAACTTGGGGAACTTGCGGAACTTGGGGGAGGACGGCGCGGGAGCAGGAATGCATGTCAGTCACGGCCGCCTTGCTGCGACCGGGTTCTTGATGGAGGACAGGCGGGCCATGATACTGACCGCGGGCCCTCGGGCCTGTAAGGAGAGCCCATGTTTTCAATGTCGGTCCCGTGGTGGGAGTTCGTGGTGCGCGGCGTGGCCGTCTACCTGTTTTTGCTGGTATTCCTTCGGCTGACGGGGCGGCGCCAGACGGGGCAGTACGCGCCCTTTGACCTGGTGCTGCTGCTCATCCTGTCGAATGCGGTGCAGAACTCCATGAATGCCGGGGACAACTCGCTGATCGGCGGCATGGTCTCGGCCTCCACGCTGATCCTGTGCCATCTGCTGCTGTCCTGGCTGACCTTTCGCTTTCCCGCGCTGGAGCGACTCATCGACGGCAAGGCCAAGGCCCTGATCAGGGACGGACACCTGAACAAGGACCTGATGCGCGAGGAACGCATCACGCGCGACGATATCGAGGCCGCGCTGCGTGCGGGCGGCTGCCTGCACCTGCGCGAGGTGGAGCGCGCCACGCTGGAGACCGACGGCAGCATCACCGTCGTCCTGCGCCGCCGCGACAGCGAGAACGATGGCGATCCGCCGGTCTGACCCCCTGCCCGGCAGGCCCTGTCAGTCGAGCTGCTCCAGGAAGCGCTCGATGGCCAGGTTCACGGGCTGCGGATGCGTGAGGTTGGCCGCATGGCCGGCACCCGGCACCTCCACCCACTGCGCCCTGGGCAAGGCCTTGGCCATGGCGCGTGCACGGTCAGGCGCGATGGCGGTGTCGTCCGTGCCGTGGATGACCAGGGCCGGCACATGGATGTCGGGCAGGCGTGGGCTGATGTCATCGCGCTGGGCCAGCGCCAGAAAGCTCTGCCCCAGGTTGATGGGCGTGGCCTTCTTCCATTTGGCACGCCAGGCCGCCGCGCCGCTCCAGCCCTGGCCCAGGATGGTGCGCTCCACCGTGGACGCCATGTCGTCGCTGAGGCCATGCTCCATCCAGGCGCGCAGCAAGGCTTCGTGGTGGGGCATCTGCTCGGGGTCTTCCAGCATGGCCTGGGTGTCGATCAGCACCAGCGCGCGCACGATCTCGGGGTGGATGAGCGCGCAGCGCAGCGACAGATAGCCGCCCTGCGACATGCCGACCAGCACCGCGCGCTCCACGCCCAGGTGCTCGAGCAGGGCGGCCAGGTCGTCGGCCGAGTCGTAGTAGTCGAAGGGGGCGCAATGCGCGGGGTCTGCCGTCTGGCCATGGCCGCGCTCGTCCCAGCTGATGCAGCGAAAGCGCCCCTGCAGTGCCTGGACCTGGGGAGCGAACATGGTGTGGTCCATGAGCAGCCCGTGCGAAAACACCAGGACCGGGCCTCTCCCGCCCGTGTCCTCGTAGTACAGGTTCTGGCCGTTGACGGAAGCGATGGGCATGTCGGGATCTCCTGCGAAGGTGGTCACAAACCTGCCGGAAACGGCCGCCCGCCTCTCTCGGGCGCCGTGCCGGCGATGCTCCATGCTAAGCCCTGCGGGTGTCAGGGCCATCCGGCCCGACCCGCAGCGTGGGGGATTGGCCTCAGGCCAGGGCGCGCTGGATGAGAATTTTCTGCACGTCGCTCGTTCCCTCGTAGATCTGGCAGACGCGCACGTCGCGGTAGATGCGTTCCACGGGGAAGTCGCTGACCACGCCATAGCCGCCCAGGGTCTGGATGGCGGCGCTGCACACGCGCTCGGCCATTTCGCTGGCGAACAGCTTGGCCATGGCCGCTTCCTTGAGGCAGGGCAGGCCCGCATCGCGCAGGCTGGCCGCATGCCAGATCAGCTGGCGCGCGGCCTCGATCTGCGTGGCGCAGTCGGCCAGGCGAAAGCCCACGGCCTGGTGGTTGAAGATGGGCTGGCCGAAGCTCTCGCGCTCCTTGGAGTATTGCAGCGCGCAATCGAAGGCCGCACGTGCCATGCCCACGCTTTGCGCGGCAATGCCGATGCGCCCTCCTTCCAGCGCCGACAGCGCAATCCTGTAGCCCTCGCCCTCGGCGCCGATGAGGTTGGCGGCGGGGATGCGGCAGCCCTCGAACTGGATCTGGGCCGTGTCCGAACTGTGCTGGCCCAGCTTGTCCTCCAGCCGCAGCACCTGGTAGCCGGGTGCGGAGGTCGGAACGATGAAGGCGCTCATGCCGCGCTTGCCCGCCGCCTTGTCGGTGACGGCGATGACGATGGCCACGTCGCCGTTCTTGCCGCTGGTGATGAATTGCTTGACGCCGTTGATCACGTAGTCGCTGCCGTCGCGCGTGGCCGTGGTGCGCAGCGCCGAGGCATCCGAGCCCACATGCGGCTCGGTCAGGCAGAAGGCGCCCAGCATCTCGCCGCGCGCCAGCGGCGCCAGCCATTGCTGCTTTTGCGCCTCGCTGCCGTAGCGCATGAGGATGGCGTTGACGGGGCAGTTGGTGACGCTGATCACCGTGCTGGTGCCGCCGTCGCCGGCTGCGATTTCCTCCAGCACCAGGGCCAGGCTCAGGTAGTCAAGGCCGGCGCCGCCGTATTCCTCGGGCACGCAGATGCCGTAGGCGCCCAGCGCCGCCAGGCCCTGGTGCACGTTCTTGGGAAAGTGGTGTTCCTTGTCCCAGCGTGCGGCATGGGGCGTGATTTCGGTGCGCACGAAGTCGCGCACCGCGTCACGGATCATTTCCTGGTCTGCGTTGAGCAGCATGTCTTGTCTCCTGATTCTTGTTTCGTTGTTCGTTGTCCGTTGCGCTGGTCGGATCTGCCGTCGGATCTACCAGGCGATGCGCTGCCCGTCATGCCGCAGCATGCGGCCCCGGTCGGCCGGCGTGACGCCGGCCAGCGTGCGCACCAGGCCCTGCACACTTTGCTCCACGGTGAACGTGGCGGCCGCGCCACCCATGTCGGTCTGCACCCAGCCCGGGTCCAGCGCGACCACGGTGGCGCCCGGCCATTGCGGCTGTGCGCTGGCCACGACCATGTTGAGCGCAGCCTTGCTGACGCGGTAGAGCCAGGCGTCGGATTCGGCGTCGGCCAGCAGCGACATCTGGCTGGAGAACAGGCCGAATACGCCGCCCGCCGCCTCGACCAGCGGCGCCACCTGGGGCAGCACCTGCATGGCGCCCAGCACATTGGTGTGCATGACGCGGTCGAACTGCTCGCGCGTGGGCGGCGTGGCCGAGCTGTGGGCATCCCACACTCCGGCCACGTACAGCGCCAGCTCGATCTTCTCGCCGTCGAGCTGCCAGGCCAGGCCGCTGACGCTGGCCGGGTCGGCCACATCCACCAGCAGCACCTTGGCGCCCGTGGCCTCGACGTGCTCGCGGTCGGCCTCGCTGCGCACCGTGGCGACCACGCTGCGGCCCTGGGCCGCATAGGCCTCTACCAAGGCAAAACCAAGCCCGCGCGAGGCTCCCAACACCAGAGTGACTGCCATGTCTTTCGACCTTTCAAATGGAATGCGGTCAGCGGCCCTGCTCGTCCGCGATCTGTTTTTCGTAGCGCTCGACCATGGCCTCCTGCGTCTCGGTGGGCGCAGGCAGGCCGATCTGCTGGTGGACCATCTGGTTCACCGAGGGCATGACGTTGCGCGACACCTGGGACTCTGGCTTCCAGAGCCGGGCGCGCATCAGCGCCTTGGCACAGTGCAGATAGGCCTCGTGCACCTGGATCTCCAGAACGATCTTGGGCCGGAAGCCTTCGCTGGCGAACAGCGCCGTGTAATGGGCCTCGTCGCGCAGCTTGGCCACGCCGTTGACGCGCAGGGTCTCGTCGAAACCCGGCACCATGAACAGCAGGCCGATGCGCGGATCGGCGATCAGGTTGCTGAAGCTGTCCAGGCGGTTGTTGCCGCCCGAATCGGGAATCAGCAGCGTCTGGTTGTCGGGCGCCTTGATGAAGCCCGGCTTGCCGCCGCGCGGCGAGGCATCCATCATCGCGCCCGCCCCGCCCCCCGTGGCCACGATGCACAGCGGCGACAGCGCGATGAAGCGCAGGCAGTGCCGGTCCAGGTCCACCTGCTGCTTGAGCAAGGCCCTTTCGGCCGGCATGGCATACAGGCTGCGCAACTGTTCTTCGCTGGTAATCATGGTCGAGAGGTCAAAGTAATAGCGGATCGGCCGATCCAAGTCTAGCTCTCTGGACGTCTGTGGCGCTGCCCATAAAACTGGCGCAATGCAAATCAGAGACACCGAGGAAGGGCCGCCCCGCACCGAGGGTGTCGTCCCCCTTTCAGGGGGAGGGCGCGCAGCGCCTCAGGGGGTGACCATTTCTATCGCCATGGCTGTTCCCTCGCCGCCGCCTATGCACAGCGTGGCCAGGCCGCGCTTGCCGCCGCGCGCCTGCAGGGCGTGCAGCAGCGTGACCAGGATGCGCGCACCGCTGGCGCCAATGGGGTGGCCCAGCGCACAGGCGCCGCCGTTGACGTTGACCTTGTCGCGCGGCACGCCCAGCTCGGCCATCAGGGCCATGGGCACGACGGCAAAGGCTTCGTTGACTTCCCACAGGTCCACGTCCGCAGCCGTCCAGCCAGCCTTCTTGAGGGCCTTCTGCGTGGCGCCCACGGGGGCCGTGGTGAACCATTCGGGCTCCTGGGCATGCGTGGCATGGGCAACGATGCGCGCCAGCGGCTTGCAGCCCAGCTCCTTGGCCGTGGACTCGCGCATCAGCACCAGGGCGGCGGCGCCGTCGTTGATGCTGGAGCTCGATGCGGCCGTGATCGTGCCGTCCTTCTTGAAGGCGGGCTTGAGGCTGGAAATCTTGTCCAGCTTGGCCTTGGCCGGGCCTTCGTCGATGCTGACCGTGACGTCGCCCTTGCGCGTGGAGACGGTCACGGGCGTGATCTCGGCGGCGAAGGCGCCGCTTTCAGTGGCCGCCTGGGCGCGCTTGACGCTTTCGATGGCGTAGGCGTCCTGCTGCTCGCGCGTGAAGTGGTATTTGGCGGCGCAGTCCTCGCCAAAAGTGCCCATGGAGCGGCCAGGCTCGTAGGCGTCCTCCAGGCCGTCGAGCATCATGTGGTCATAGACCTTGTCGTGACCCATGCGGTAGCCGCCACGGCCCTTCTTGAGCAGGTAGGGTGCATTGGTCATGCTTTCCATGCCGCCGGAGACCACCACATCGCGGCTGCCTGCGACCAGCTGGTCGTGCGCCAGGATGGTGGCCTCCATGCCGGCACCACACATCTTGGACAGGGTCACGGCGCCCGTGCTGCGCGGCAGGCCGCCCTTGAAGCCGGCCTGGCGGGCGGGCGCCTGGCCCTGGCCCGCCATCAGGCAGTTGCCGAACAGCACTTCGTCCACTTTCTCGGGCGCCACGCCCGCGCGCTGCACGGCCGCCTTGATGGCAGCGCCGCCCAGATCATGGGCCGCGAGGTCGGCGAAGTCGCCCTGGAAGGCGCCCATGGGGGTGCGGGCTGCGCCGACGATGACGATGGGGTCTTGCATGCTTGTCTCCTGGGTTGTCGTGATGGTGAAAGAAAGGGAAAACGGGTCAGGCCAGCCAGCGGCTGCGCTCGTAGGGGAAGACATCGTGGACATGGCCTTCGCGGATGCGCTGCTGGTGCGCCTGCCAGAAGGCGGGGTCGAGCAGGTCGGCATGGTGGCGCATGAAGACTTCGCGCACGGCCGGGTTGCCCAGCAGAAAGGGAGCGAAGGTTTCCGGGAACACATCGCGCGGGCCCACGGGGTACCAGACCTCGCCGCTGAGCTCGTCCTCCTCGTTGCGCGGCGCGGGCACCTGGCGGAAGTGGCAGTCGGTCAGGTATTCGATCTCGTCGTAGTCGTAGAACACCACCTTGCCGCCGCGCGTGATGCCGAAGTTCTTCCACAGCATGTCGCCCGGGAAGATGTTGGCCGCGACCAGATCCTTGATGGCATTGCCGTACTCGATCACGGCGCTCTCCAGGCGCTGCCGCGGTGCCGGCAGGTCCAGCCCGTCATCGAAGCACTCCTGCAGCAGCATGTTCAGCGGCACCATGCGCCGCTCTATGTAGAGGTGGGAGATGATGACCTCCTGCCGGCCATCGCCGTCGCGGTCGCTGATCTCGACCTGGCTGGGCGCATGCTCCAGGATCTCGGCGATCAGCGCATCCGAAAAGCGCTCGCGCGGGAAGGCGACTAGGCTGTACTCCAGCGTGTCGGCCATGCGCCCCACGCGGTCGTGCTGCTTGACCAGGCGGTACTTGGCCTTGACCTGTTCGCGCGTGATCTCCTTGGGCGCGGCGAAGCGGTCCTTGATGAGCTTGAACACATAGGGAAAGCTGGGCAGGTCGAACACCAGCATGACCATGCCCTTGATGCCGGGTGCGATGCGGAACTGGTCGCGCGAATGGCGCAGGTGGTGCAGGAAGTCGCGGTAGAACAGCGTCTTGCCCTGTTTGGCCAGGCCCAGGGCGTTGTACAGCTCGGCGCGCGGCTTGCGCGGCATGAGGCTGCGCAGGAACTGCACGTAGGCGCTGGGCACGTCGGTATCGACCATGAAGTAGGCGCGCGCAAAGCTGAACAGGCCGTGGAAGTCCTTCTCGCCGAACAGGGCCGCATGCAGCACCAGCCGGCCGTTGTCGCCGTGCAGGATGGGCACGGCCCAGGACAGCTCGGCAAAGCCGTTGATGATCTTGCCGACGATGTAGGCGCCCTTGTTGCGGAAAAACAGGCTGGACAGCACCTGGATCTGGAAGTTGGCGTACAGGCGCATGGCCTGCAGCTGCGGCTCCAGGCGCTCGGCCAGGCGGGCGATGTCGCGCTCCAGGTCCTCGAAGGGGCGCTGCAGCGCGAATTGCTCCACGACTTCGCGCAGCGTCTGCGGCAGCGTCTCGCGCGTGGGGTAGAAGGCCAGGTAGGCCGGGCGCGCAGCCGGCTCCTGGTTCTCTATGTATTCCGTGCTGACGGCGGGCCGCACGAAGATGAAGTCGTTGTGGAAATGCGTGCGGTGCAGGATCTTGGTGGTGACCGAGTTGAAGAAGGTCTCGGCCAGCTCCGGCTGCAGGTGGTTGACCATGAGCCCGATGTAGTGGCGCTTGATCTGCTGCCAGACCTGCATGGGCTGGGCGCCGGCCGCAAATTCCTTTTCAAGCCGGCGCACGCATTCGCGCACACGCAGGTCGTAGAACTCGATGCGCTCGCGCTGGGCACGCTGCTGGCCCAGCCAGTCGGCGGTTTCGAAGCGGTGCTTGGCGCGGGCGGATTCGGCGCGGAACAGGCGGTAATGGCGATTGAAGCCATCCATCATCGCCCGCGCTATGTCATGGGCAAGCAGGGTGTCCTGGGCAGGCATCGGCATGAAGTCTCCCGGGGTCCCGCCTGCCATGGCCGCTCAGTCGCGCTGGCGGCTGGCGACCAGCTCGACAGCCTCGGCATGGATGTTGGCGATGCCGCCGACACCGGGCACGGTCATCTGCAGATTGGTGATCAGGCCGTCCTTGAGGCCATAGCACCAGCCATGCAGCGTGACCTTCTGGCCCCGCGCCCAGGCATCCTGCATCACCGTGCTCTGCGCCACATTGATCACCTGCTCGATGGCATTGAGTTCGCACAGCGCATCGTGGCGCCATTGCGGGGACAGGCTGGCCAGCAGCGCCTGGTGCTTGTCGCGCACATCCTTCACATGGCGGATCCAGTTGTCGGCCAGGCCCACACGCACATCTTCCAGTGCCGCCAGCACGCCGCCGCAGCCATAGTGGCCCACGACCATCAGGTGCTCGACCTTGAGCTGGTCCACCGCGTACTGGATGGTGGACAGGCAGTTCAGGTCGCTGGGCACGACCACGTTGGCCACGTTGCGATGCACGAACACCTCGCCGGGCTCCAGGCCCGTGATCTGGTTCGCAGGGACGCGGCTGTCGGAACAGCCGATCCACATGTAGCGGGGTTTTTGCTGCGACAACAGCCCGGTGAAGAAACCGGGCCGGTCACGCTCCATCTGCTGGGCCCATTCGCGGTTATGGACAAACAGTTCTTCGATGGAGGTTGTGCTCATAAGCAATCCTTTTGTTGGGTCAAACTCAAGAACGGCGCGGCAGGCGGGCGCGGGATCAGCAGGTCTCTGCGAACAGCTCGCGGCCGATCAGCATGCGACGGATCTCGCTGGTGCCGGCGCCGATCTCGTAGAGTTTCGCATCCCGCCAGAGGCGACCCAGTGGGTATTCGTTGATATACCCATTACCTCCATAGATTTGAACGCCTTCGCCGGCCATCCATGTCGCCTTCTCGGCGCACCACAGGATGACGCTGGCGCAGTCCTTGCGGACCTGGCGAACATGCTCCGTTCCCAGCAGATCGAGGTTTTTGGCGACCGTATAGGCAAATGAGCGGCCCGCTTGCAGCACGGTGTACATGTCCGCCACCTTGCCCTGGATGAGCTGGAACTCGCCAATGCTCTGGCCGAACTGCTTGCGGTCATGGATGTAGGGCACGACGTTGTCCATCACCGACTGCATGATGCCCAGCGGCCCGCCGGTCAGCACGGCGCGCTCGTAGTCCAGGCCGCTCATCAGCACCTTGGCGCCGTTGTTCAGGCCGCCCAGCACGTTCTCGGCCGGCACCTCGACGTTCTCGAACACCAGCTCGCCCGTGTGGCTGCCACGCATGCCCAGCTTGTCCAGCTTCTGGGCAATGGAAAAGCCCTTCATGCCCTTCTCGATCAGGAAGGCAGTCACGCCGCGGGCGTTCAACTCGGGCTCGGTCTTGGCGTAGACCACCAGGGTGTCGGCATCGGGACCATTGGTGATCCACATCTTGGTGCCGTTGAGCAGGAAGTAGCCGCCCTTGTCCTCGGCCTTGAGCTTCATGCTGATCACGTCCGAGCCGGCGCCGGGCTCGCTCATGGCCAGCGCGCCCACGTGCTCGCCGCTGATCAGCTTGGGCAGGTACTTGGCCTTTTGCGCCTCGTTGCCGTTGCGGTTGATCTGGTTCACGCAAAGATTGCTGTGCGCGCCATAGGACAGGCCCACCGAGGCACTGGCACGCGAGATCTCCTCCATCGCCACCATGTGGGCCAGGTAGCCCATGTTGGCGCCGCCGTACTGCTCGGACACGGTGATGCCCAGCACGCCCAGATCGCCAAACTTGCGCCACAGGTCCATGGGGAACTGGTCGTCGCGGTCGATCTCGCCGGCGCGCGGTGCAATCTCGGCCTGTGCGAACTCGCGCACGGCATCGCGCAGCGCGTCGATGTCCTCGCCCAGTTGGAAGTTCAGGCCCGGCAGGTTGGAAAGGCTCATCTCGTGTCTCCTGTGGAAATTTGGTGAAAGAACGCCGCCCGGCTCAGTCGGCCAGATCGCGGCCCTGCACGCACATCAGCGTGCAGCCCATGGTGGCAATCAGTTTCTCGCGGCCTTCGTCGATGGCATAGGCGCGCCCCTCGGTCACGATGATCGTGCGGCCCGGCTTGATCACCCGGCCTTCCATGCGAAAGCGCTGGCCCTTGGCGGGGGCCAGCAGATTGATCTTGAATTCGATGGTGAGCACGGCAGCATCGGCCGGCATCAGGGTCAGCCCTGCATAGCCGCAGGCGGAATCCAGCGCCGTGGAAACCATGCCGGCATGCAAAAAGCCATGCTGCTGCGTCAGCCCGGGGGCCCAGGCCAGGCAGACATCGGCGGCGCCGGGCTCCAGCAGGGACAGCTCGGCGCCCAGGGTGTGCATCGCGCCCTGGCGTGCAAAACTGTCTCGCACACGGCGGGCAAAGTCGCTGTTGGCAGGTTCCAGGCGGGGCACGGTCAAGGCAAGCCTCACAAATTACGTTTACGTAAACGTCAATTATGAAGCATTTTTCCCATCCAGGTGCTTCAACAGAGTGCGGGCCTCGGATTCCTGCTCTCGCACCTCGGCCAGGTTGGCCTGCAGATCGGCCAGGCGGTCCTCGAGCTGGCGGCGATGCACAGCCAGCACTTCCAGGAATTTGCGCAGTTGCACGCCCGTGTCGCGGGGGCTGTCGTAGAGATCGATGATCTCCTTGGCTTCGTTCAGAGACAGCCCCAGACGCTTGGCGCGCAAGGTCAGGCGAAGACGTGTGCGATCACGCGCGCTGTAGACGCGATTGCGCCCGCCAGGCCCGGCGCGCTCGGGCTCAAGCAAGCCCATGTCTTCATAGAAGCGGATGGCCCGGGTCGTGAGATCGAACTCCTTGGCAAGATCGCTGATGGTGTAGGTAGTCGACATGGCTGGAGAGTCCGCCAGCATCCACAGCCGGCGGCCATGGGAATGCGACGTTGACGTTAACGTCAATGCTAGCGGAATTGGCCCCAGGAAACTGCGCCGGATGTTGCATCCGGGTGCGACGAAGAAGCCCGGCAGGAATAAAAAGAGAGCGCGTCAGCGCTCTCTTTTTCTGGGATGTCCGTTTTGGATGTTCATTTGGCTGTCCGTTTTGGCTGTTCAGCCTGTTTCCCCGTTTCCTGCAGCCCAATGCAAAAAACCCCGTAGCTTTGGGCTACGGGGTTTCTTGGGCTGTAAGAGCCTGACGATGACCTACTTTCACACGG